>JALTPW010000334.1 GCA_026999335.1 Chromatiales bacterium | reverse complement strand
AAGGCGCACAGTGAGAAGGTGCAGATCAAGGCGGAAAAATGCTGGAATGGGAGTTCCATTTCGAGTTTTGCCAACGCAGAAATGCGCCTTCTCACGAAGCGAACAGTGACATAACTTTTCGCATGGACCACTAGTCACATATGTACTCATACATACAGGCTTGACCACCCTTGGTTGCATACTCATGAAGCGGGGAATAAAAGTCACCTATATGCTTAAAACCAACGCCTGCATAGAAACTACTGGCACCAAACTTGTTGGTTTCTACTACGATAGATTGGGCACCTGAATTCTTGCAATGAGTGATAAATTCAGACAGCAGTCTCTTACCATTTCCAACACCTTGATAGCCTGGGTCAACCACAAATAAAATAATTTCACTTTTCCCCTTATCAACTATTTTTGATTTATTTACTTCATGAGTGTTGATGGCTGAAAGTAGCTTCTTTTTATCCCGATATTGCATTCCTTTTACACACAATATCCGCCGTAAGATACTCAGCCCAAATAACACGTTTTTTTTGGGTCTGGCAGACATTTCATTGAGACCAAATATGAAACCAACAACCTTGCCATTAATTTCAACGACCCTTCTAAAATTACTCCCTATCATTGAGCCTTTTGTGTACATACATTTAGCTATATCTGAAAGTTTTTGGGGTTTGAAATTACTATCAAATTTCCAAGCATCACTGACAAGAGCTTCGCAACTTTCATAGTCAGAATCTCTGTAATCTCTAAATAATGCCTTTATTTCACTCATAAATTCACAATACACTTTAGGGTTTGCGAAAAATATTACATTTGTATATCGAGCCCGTTCGTTTTTCAGCAACGCTATTGCCTATTTAATGGCTTTCTATCTCTACACTTAGCATGAGACACCACACTAGCAAAAGTAGCTCTACTCCGTTACATTTAACTTGCTGAATAAGCATTCCCGCCCCAAGGGGTGGAGTATTGGAAGGCATTCACCCGCTATGCATTGTTCAACATTTGTTCGCTACAAGCTGTGGGGAATTGCCCCTCAGAGATTAAAGTCACAGAGGTAGCTTCATACCTGCTATCTGCGGGTGTCAGTCGAAGGGGTGTTGCAGAACAATGGTTTCGTTGCGATCCGGGCCGGTGGAAATAATCGCGATGGGCGTCTCGGTGATTTCTTCGATGCGCTTGAGGTAGGCGCGCGCATTGGCCGGAAGCTCATCGTATTTTTTTACCCCCACGGTGGATTCACTCCAGCCCGGCATCTCTTCATAGACCGGCTTGCAATCGGCAAAGGCCTCCGCGCCCACCGGCGGGGTTAGGCGGTCTTCACCGCCGCAGGCATAACCCACACAAATGCGGATGGTCTCCAGACCATCCAGTACGTCCAGCTTGGTGATACACAGGCCGGTAATGCTGTTGATCTGATTGGCGCGGCGCAGGGACACGGCGTCGAACCAGCCGCAACGACGTGCGCGACCGGTGGTGGAACCAAATTCATTGCCCTGTCTGGCCAGATGCTCACCCACTGAATCCAGCAGTTCTTCACCATCATACAGCTCGGTGGGAAATGGACCGGAACCGACACGGGTGGTGTAGGCCTTGGTTATACCGAGAATATAATCCAAGGCCACCGGGCCCACACCACTGCCGGTGGCGGCACCGCCGGCAGTGGTGTTGGACGAAGTCACGTAGGGATAGGTACCGTGGTCGATGTCCAGCAGGGCACCCTGCGCGCCCTCGAAGAGAATGCTTTCACCACGCTTTTGCGTCTGATACAACAAGTCCGGCACATCCGCCACCATCGGTTTGATGCGCTCACCGAGGCTCAGGGCCTCGTCCAGTATCTGCTGAAAATCCACCGGTTCGGCCTTGTAATAGTGCTGCAGGACGAAGTTGTGGTAGTCCAGCACCTCACCCAGCTTGGCGGCGAAGCGCTCACGGTGGAACAGGTCGCCGAGACGCAGTCCTCGACGCGATACTTTATCTTCGTAAGCCGGACCGATGCCGCGTCCGGTGGTGCCAATGGCGGCCTTGCCACGCGCACGCTCACGAGCCTGATCGAGGGCGATGTGATAGGGCAGAATCAGTGGGCAGGCCTCGGAGATACGCAGACGCTCGATGGCGGGAATGCCGCGCGCCTCCAGCATTTCAATCTCCTCGATCAGCGCGGCCGGCGACACCACCACGCCATTGCCAATCAGGCAGGTGACAGCATCGCGCAGAATGCCGGACGGAATCAGGTGCAGGACGGTCTTTTCGCCATCGATAACCAGGGTGTGACCGGCATTGTGACCACCCTGAAAACGCGTCACCGCATGGGCCTGTTCGGTGAGCAGATCGACGATCTTGCCCTTGCCTTCGTCACCCCACTGGGTGCCAATCACTACCACGTTCTTACCCATAACTACCGCTCACCTTTATACATGCAAATCCTGAATCAGCCACTGGCCATCGACGACCACGAGAATACGCTCGCAATCGGCCTCGGCCGCCCCCCCCGGCTGCCCCGGCAGGCCGGCCACCACTCGCTCGCCACTGGCGCGCAAGACAACGACCTTTTCCGCCAGGCTGGCTTGCAGGGCCGCATCCTCGCAGACCGGGGCGAAAATGCCACTGCTAGCCGCAGGTTTCACGCCCGCCAGTCTCATCAAACCGTTGAGGTCGGCGCTAAAACCGGTGGCGGGGCGTGAACGGCCGAACACCCGGCCAATATCGTCATAACGCCCACCCTGTGCAATGGCGCGTCCCGATCCCGGCACATAGGCGGCAAATACCACGCCAGTGTGATAGTGGTAACCACGCAGCTCGGCAAGGTCAAAGTGCAACGCGACGCCAGGACGTTGCCGGCCGACAAATTCCGCCAGTCCTTCGAGCTGATCCAGGGCCGCAACAATGTCCGCATCGTCGCCCAGACACTGCCGGGCGCGGGCCAGAACTTCGACATCACCATTGAGCCAGGCCAGCACCGCAAGGCTGGCACCGATATCGTCGGCCAGATTCCATTCATCCAGCAGGGCTCCGATCTCCGGCACGGCCTTGCGCTGCAGGGCATCGAACAACTGTGACTCCTGCCTCTCAGTGAGACCGGCGGCGACACTCAGGGCGCGAAAGATACCCACATGGCCCAGGTCAATGAAGACCTCGTCAACACCCGCCGTATGCAGGGTTTCCAGCATCAAGCAGAGCATTTCACTGTCGCTCTCCACGCCTGCATGACCGTAAAGCTCGGCGCCGATCTGGGTAAAACTGCGTGCCCCCCCCAGACCGTCACCGCGGGTATTCAGCACCGTGCCGTGATAGCACAGGCGTACCGGCCCGGTACGGGCGGCGAGACGATGCGCATCGATACGCGCCACCTGCGGCGTCATGTCGGCGCGCACGCCCAGCAGACGGCCACTGGCCTGATCGGTCAGTTTGAAGGTCTGAATATCGAGATCATTACCGGTACCCGTGAGCAGGGAATCGAGATATTCCACCAGTGGCGGCATCACCAGTTCGTAGCCCCAGCGCTGGAACAGATCCAGCAATTCGCGGCGCAGTCGATCCAGTCCGGCAGCCTGTGGCGGCAGCAGTTCCTCGATGCCTTCCGGCAGCAGCCAGCGATCACCATTCATAATGAATATTCACAGTTAGTTTCTAACTAGATACAGGAAGAAAAGTCCGGCAAACATACTGATCAAGCCCATCATGCGCAGCTTGCGGTCGTCCATATCCAGCATGCCAGCCAAGATCTTGCGATAACCGCCCGGGGTCAGAAAGGGCAATAACCCTTCAATCACCAGCACGAGCGCGAGTGCGCTAAATAAATCCTGCCACATCCGAACAGCCTGTTGAGACGAAAAAACAATGGATTGATCGACAAACAGCAAGACCCGCCGGAACATGAAATTCCGGCGGGCAAGATGTTATTTGAAGTACTTGAAGAACTCCGAGTCCGGCTCGATAACCAGAATGTCATCGCGGCTGTTGAAGGTCGTCTTGTAGGCATTCAGGCTGCGATACAAGGAATAGAACTCGATATCCTTGCCATAGGTCTTGGCGTAAATATCAGTGGCCTTGGCATCGCCCTCACCACGCAATATTTCGGAATCACGATAGGCATCAGCAATAAGAACCGTGCGCTGACGATCGGCCTCGGCACGAATCCGTTCTGCCGCTTCGGCACCGCGTGAACGCAGATCCTTGGCGACACGTTCGCGTTCGGCGCGCATACGGCGGTAAACCGAATCGCTGATATCCGCCGGGAAGTCGATACGCTTGATGCGCACATCGACAATATCGATACCAAAGGCCTGAGCCTCTTTATTGGCCTGCGCCGTAATGAACTTCATGATTTCGGCACGCTCACCGGAAATAGCTTCCTTGATAGTGCGCTTGGCGAATTCACCACGCAGTCCATCCTTGATGATCTGCGACAGACGCACGTTGGCTACCAGACTATCACCACCGGTTGCCGTGTAGAAGCTGGCCACATCGTTGATCTTCCACTCGACAAAAGAATCCACAATGAGATTTTTCTTCTCGCCGGTAAGGAAACGCTCAGGCTCAGCATCCAGGGTCTGGATGCGGGCATCAAATTTCCGCACATTATTGACGAACGGGGTCTTTAGATGGAGACCCGGATCAAAATCAGTGCGCATGATCTCACCCAAGCGGAATAGAATCACCTTTTCGCGCTCGTCGACGGTAAAAATAGCCGTCGAACCGATAAAGATAGCGATCACCAGAACGGCGCCAATAATAATTTTAAGCTGGCCCATTAGCGTTCTCCCCTACCGCGAACATTGTCTCGCGCACGTCTATCCAGCGTGGATGACTGCGACGCACCCAGCGTTTCCACGATACGACGATTATCGGTCGCCGCCGCAGAGCGCCCACTCATCATCTGATCCAACGGCAAATACATGATGTTGTTGCCACTCTTTACATCCACCATCACCTTGCTGCTGTTACTCAGCACAGATTCCATGGATTCGAGATAAAGACGCTTGCGCGTAACCTCCGGTGCCTTCAGGTATTCGGTCAGCACCTGATCGAAGCGAGACGCCTCACCCATCGCCTCGGCAATAACCCGCTCTTTATACGCATTCGCCTCGGCAATCTGTCGGGCAGCCTTGCCTCGTGCACGTGGAATGATGTCGTTGGAATAGGCCTCGGCCTCATTCTTCACCCGTTCCGAGTCACCCTGCGCCTTGACCGCATCGGCAAAGGCATCCTGTACCTGTTCCGGTGGCTGGGCATCCTGCAGATTCACGGTGGTGATAATCAGGCCGGCCTGGTAGTGATCGAGTGTTTTCTGAATCAAGGTCATGGCCTGAGCGGTAATATCGGCACGGCCTTCCTTGAGAATGAAGTCCATGTCGCTCTTGCCGATGACTTCACGAATCGCACTCTCGGTGGCCTGACGCAGCACCACCTCGGGGTCACGCACGCGGAACAGATAGTCACTGGCGCTCTTGACCTTGTATTGCACGGCCAGTTTCACGTCGACGATATTTTCGTCCTGGGTCAGCATCAGCGACTCACGACCCACGGTGCTGCTAGTGGGACGGTTACCGCCCGTCTGACGAAAGCCCACGGTCAACGCGCGGCTCTCTTCGACGTTCACGATTTCAACGCTCTGAATGAAAGTCGGATGCCAGTGCGGACCGGGCATGGTGGTCTTGGCATAAGCACCGAACTGCAGCACCACGCCGCGCCGACCTTCGTCGACGATATAAATGCCGGAGATGCCCCATACCACCACCAACACTGCAGCAATCACGCCGAGACCTATGGAGCCGGCATTACCACTACCCGAGCTCGAGCCACCGCCGCCTTTTTTGCCACCGCCGAAGATGGCGCTGAATTTCTGCTGGAGCTGTTTCACCACTTCGTCAAGATCAGGGGGACCCTGATTATTGCCGCCGCGGTTACCACCGCCCCAGGGATCTTTATTGCCGGAACCACCCGGTTCATTCCAGGCCATCTAATGTAACTCCGTCAGTCGTAGAAAAAGTTGAATGCCGGCGAAGCGCCGGCACAAGAGGTGGATTTTAGGGGGCCGGGGCCTCTCCCGCAACCGTTATCGTCCCTGGTGTTGAATCTATTTCAGCAAAATGCCCCACTGATCCGTAGGAGCGAGCCATGCTCGCGATGAAAATTCCTGCCACAGAGGCATAGAGATCAACGCAATGGGCTCTCTCTATCTCTTATTTTCTGTGGCGAAACTTGAAGGCTATCGCGGGCATGGCCCGCTCCTACCAAGATTGTGGTTTGTCAGCGGGTTACGCCTCTCGCCTAAAGCGCCTACTGTCGCCTCAGGGTGCCTATTTTGGGTGGTGCCGTGCTTGACAAGGGAGTGACTATTGCCTGCGCACGACGCCCTGTCGCAGAACATGACAGGAACACTGAACCCGGCAATATAACCTGGACGAAGCACTCGGAATAGTCGCTTTGGTTCATGCAGTAAGGCCCTCGTTCCTGCGCAGATTCTCCAGGTCTTTACGTTCCAAACGCACTTCCAGCAACAGATCACCGCTCTCGTCAACACGCTCATGGAGCACCTTGCCGAGTGCAAACAGGCGTGCCCGCAGACGACCGTCACCGGCCGGAATACGCAGACATTCCGTCACCACATCCGTTCTCTGATATTCGGCCAGCGCCGCCAACAGCAGATCGACACCCTCTCCACTGGCCGCCGACAACCATACCCGCACCACCCGACCATGCTCGTCACGCTCTACGCGCGGCGCCTGCCCCGGCATTAGATCGACCTTGTTGAAGACCTCGATCTGCGGCACTTTTTCGGCACCGATCTCTTTCAGCACGGCATTGACCTGCTCGATATTGGCGCGGTAATTTTCATTAGCTGCGTCGATAATATGCAGTAGCAGGCCGGCCTCACGGGTCTCTTCCAGGGTGGAACGGAAGGCCGCCACCAGGTCGTGCGGCAGGTGGCGGATAAAACCCACCGTATCGGCGAGAATCACCGGGCCGGCGTCCGGCAGCTCCAGCCGGCGCAGGGTCGGATCGAGGGTGGCGAACAACTGATCCGCCGCATACACCCGCGATTCGGTGAGGCGGTTGAACAGGGTGGATTTGCCAGCATTGGTGTAACCCACCAGCGACACGGTGGAAATCTCCGCCCGTGCCCGCGCACGCCGCCCCTGGCCACGCTGGTTGCTGACCCGATCCAGGCGCTTGTTGAGCTGTTTGATACGGTCGCCCAGCAGGCGGCGATCCGTTTCCAACTGCGTTTCACCCGGGCCACGCAGACCGATACCGCCCTTCTGTCGTTCCAGATGGGTCCAGCCGCGTACCAAACGGGTGGAAATATGCCGCAACTGGGCCAGCTCCACCTGCACACGACCTTCATGGGTGGACGCACGTTGGGCAAAAATATCGAGAATCAGCCCGGTACGATCCAGCACCCGGCACTGTAACAAGCGTTCCAGATTGCGTTCCTGCGACGGCGCCAGGGCGTGATCCACCAGCACTATATCGGCATTCACCGACTGCACGCATTCACGCACCTCTTCGGCCTTGCCGCTGCCGAGAAAATAGCGCGGATCGGGACGACGTCGCGAACCGGTCACCACCGCCACGGGCTCGGCCCCGGCGGACATGGCCAGCTCACGAAATTCCTCGAGATCTTCGCGGTCTTCCTGATCGGAAAAATCCACATGGACGAGGACGGCGCGCTCGCCGTCCCCTTTAGCCGGGCGCTCGAACAACGGCGCCTCCAGCCGTATGGAGGTTATGCGGGTGGAGAATCGGAACCACCTTCATTGGTTGGTAATTTAACATTGCGTGCCGGCACGACGGTTGAGATGGCATGCTTATAAACCATCTGACTGACACTGTTTTTCAGTAGTACCACAAATTGATCGAAGGAATCGATCTGGCCCTGGAGTTTGATGCCATTCACCAGGTAAATCGCCACGGGTACACGTTCTTTGCGCAGGGCATTGAGAAAAGGGTCTTGTAGCGATTGCCCTTTTGACATGATGTTCTCCTTGGAGTTTGTCGTTGTTGTCGTTATCGGCCGGACTGTTGGCCAAATGATGACGACGATTGCATCCGCTGCGGAGCATTGCCCCTAAAAAAATACAGCGTCCATAGCATAACACAGCGCAAATGGCTGCTTACGCACGAGATGTGGTGTCTGGCTGCAGATATTTCAAGACTTTGCCCAGTAATTCTTCATCGCGGGGCTCAAACCAGGTCGCATTCTGTTCTTTGCGTAACCAGGTGAACTGACGTTTGGCCAGTTGGCGGGTCGCGATGATGCCGCGCTCCAGCAAGGCATCATAATCCATATCACCGATTAAATATGACCAAGCCTGACGATAACCCACGGCACGCATGGAAGGCAGATCCGCATGCAGGTCATCGCGTTGACGCAAACGCCGTACCTCATCCAGCAGACCGGCATCGAGCATCCGCCGGAAACGCCGGGCGATTTGCGCATGCAACAAAGCACGATCCGTAGCAGCGAGCACCAATTTCACAGGCTGAAACGGCAGCACATTGTCCAGCGGTTTCTCAAACCAGGCGGACAACGGTTCACCGGTCAATTCAAATACCTCCAACGCACGCAGGATGCGCTGCGGATCGCTTGCTTCGATACGCGCGGCGGCTCGTGGATCGACCGTCGCCAGGCGTGCATGTAAGGCCGGCCAGCCTTGTGCAGCGGCCTCGGCCGCCAGCCCTGCACGCACCCCGGGATCCGCCGATGGCAGCGGCGACAAACCCTGTTCCAGAGCGCGAAAATAGAGCATGGTGCCGCCGACCAGCAGGGGGATACGCCCGCGGACGAGGATGGCGTCGATCTCCGTCAGCGCCCGTTCGCGGAACTGCGCAACGGAAAAGGCCTCGGCCGGGTCACAGATATCGATCAGCCGGTGCGGCGCCTCGGCCAGGGTCGCGGCATCCGGTTTGGCGGTGCCGATGTCCATGCCGCGATACACCATCGCCGAATCGACGCTGATAATGTCGCAAGGCAGACGACGCACCAGCTCGACAGCCAAGTCGGTCTTGCCCGAGGCCGTCGGCCCCATGAGGAAGATCGCCGCAGGTTTGGCGGCGTTGTCGGCAGACATCGGCGCAGCGATTCTCAGATCACGGGAAAGGACAGTGGCAGAGCCATGATAATGGCATCCTCACGGCCGCCTTCCGCCGGATAATAGTCCTTACGCACACCCACTCGGTTGAAACCCAGACTCTCATACAATCGCATCGCCACGGGGTTGGATTCGCGCACTTCGAGAAACACCGTCTCCACACCAAGGATTTCCGCCTCATCCAGCAGATGCAACATCAGCGTGCGGCCCAGGCTGCGACGCCGGAAGGCGCTGGCCACGCAGACATTGAGGATGTGCGCCTCGCTGGCGCCACTGGACATGATGCCGTAACCGGCCAGCTGGCCGTCGATCTCGGCGATGCGGCAGCAGTAGTCCACGCGCAGGCAGTCGCTAAAAATACGCGCGGTCCAGGGAAAGGGATACTCGGCCAGTTCGATGGCCATCACCGCACGCACATCCATCGGCAGCATGGCGCGGATCTGCGCTTCACCCGGCTGTAGCACGGCACTCATGTCTGCCCGCTCCCACCATCATGCCCTTCCAGCAGACGGCGTGCGAAACGCAGATCATCCCAGCTCTTGGCCTTGTCGCGCGGCGTGCGCAACAGGTAGGCCGGATGATAGGTGACTACCACCGGGGTAGCGCAGAAGTGGTACACCTGACCACGCAGTCTGCCCAGCGGGGTATCCACTTTGAGCAGGCTATGAGCGGCAACGCGCCCCACCACCAGAATCAAACGCGGCTTGAGCAATGCTATCTGCCGTTGCAGATAATCGAGACACTGGCTGACTTCATCGACATGTGGATTGCGGTTGTTGGGCGGACGGCACTTGATGACGTTGGCGATATAGACCTGTTCACGCTGCAGGCCGATGGCGTGCAGCATATTGTTGAGCAACTGCCCGGCACGGCCGACGAAGGGCTCGCCCTGTCGATCCTCGTCGGCCCCCGGGGCCTCGCCGACAATCATCCAATCGGCACTGCGATTGCCGGTGCCAAACACGGTTTGGGTACGGGTGGCATGCAGACCACAGGCCGTGCAACGGGTCACGGCGGCCTGCAAGGCATCCCAGTCAAGGCCACTGATATCGGTGCCCGGTGGCGTGGTGGTGGGTACGTCTTCACGCGAAGTAACGGACGACTCGGTATGTACGTCCTGCGCGCACGGCCCGACAGGCACCGGCCGTGCATCAGCACAGGGTTGCGGCGCAGTGGTTGCACGCGCAGCCGGGGCCAGCGGCTGCGCGGCGCTATCCACCACCGCATCCATCACCGCTTCACCCGCCTTCGGCGCTCCCCCGTCAGTCGCAAGAGGGGCGGTATCCCGCGCCGTCTCGCTCGCCGCCAGCGGAAAATCTCCAGCGCGCCGCACCCAGGCCTGGATACCCATGGTCTGCAAATACGCACGCCGTCGTGCCGCGTCGCTCATCGTCCGTTACACCTGCGGATGCTTGCGATCTTCAGGGGTAAAGATCTTGTTGAGGGCATTGACGTAGGCTTTGGCAGAGGCGATGACAATATCCGTGTCGGCACCCTGACCATTGACGATGCGACCACCCTGCTCCAGGCGCACCGTCACCTCGCCCTGCGAATCGGTGCCGCTGGTAATATTGTTGACCGAATAGAGCTGCAGCTCGGTACCACTGCACAGCACCGATTCGATGGCCTTGAAGGCGGCATCCACCGGGCCACCGCCACTGGCGCTGGCGCGCTTTTCCGTGCCAGCGACGTTGAGTGTGATCGCCGCCGCGGGGGTTTCGCCGGTCTCGGAACAAACCCTGAGCGACACCAACTTAACGTGCTCGTTTTCCGCCTCGAGATTGGCCTCAGTGACCAGGGCCTGCAAATCGTCGTCGAAGATTTCGTGCTTCTTGTCGGCCAGCTCCTTGAAACGCACAAAGGCGGCATTCAACTCCTCCTCGGAAGCGAAGCTCACGCCCAGCTCGGCGAGGCGTGAGCGGAAGGCATTGCGTCCCGAATGCTTGCCGAGCACCATACGATTGGTGCTCCAACCCACGTCCTCGGCACGCATGATTTCGTAAGTCTCACGCGACTTGAGTACGCCGTCCTGATGGATACCGGACTCGTGGGCGAAGGCATTGGCGCCGACGATGGCCTTGTTGGGCTGCACGGTGAAGCCGGTGATACTGGAAACCAGGCGCGAGCACGGCACGATCTGACTGCGGTCGATATGATCGACATTGCAATCGAAGACATCGTGACGCGTGCTGACGGCCATCACCAGCTCTTCCAATGCCGCATTACCGGCGCGTTCGCCGAGACCGTTGATGGTGCATTCCACCTGCCGTGCACCGCTGTTCACTGCGGCCAGCGAGTTGGCCACGGCGAGGCCAAGATCGTTATGACAATGCACGGAAAACACGGCCTTGTCGGCATTGGACACCCGCTCGATGAGATTGCCGATCAAGGCACCGAACTGGTGCGGCAGATTGTAGCCCACCGTATCGGGGATATTCACCGTGGTGGCACCGGCATCGATCACCGCCTCCAATACCTGGCAGAGAAAGTCCAGCTCGGAGCGACCGGCATCCTCGGGCGAGAACTCCACGTTGTCGGTGTACCTGCGTGCCCGCTTCACCGCCGCCACGGCCTGCGCCAGCACCGCATCCGGCTGCATGCGCAACTTCATCTTCATGTGGATCGGCGAGGTGGCAATGAAGGTGTGGATACGCGCGGAATTGGCGCCTTTCAACGCCTCGCCGGCGCGGTCGATGTCACGATCCAGGGCGCGCGCAAGGCCGCAGACGGTACTGTCCTTGACGGCATCGGCCACCGCCTTTACCGACTCGAAATCGCCGGGGCTGGCAATGGGAAACCCTGCCTCGATGACATCCACCCGCATGCGCTCCAGGGCGCGTGCAATACGTACCTTCTCGTCGCGGGTCATGGAT
>JALTPW010000333.1 GCA_026999335.1 Chromatiales bacterium | reverse complement strand
TCACCGCCGTGCTTCTCGGCCATGACCTTGGTCAGGGCTGCAGTCAGCGTGGTCTTGCCATGATCAACGTGGCCAATGGTGCCAACGTTGACATGCGGTTTCGTTCGTTCAAATTTTTCTTTGGACACGGCGTTAACCCCTTATCGCAAATTTAACCAATCTTAAGATGCTTTCTTGATGACGGCTTCGGCGACACTCGTGGGCGCCTCGGCATATTTACCAAATTCCATGGAATAGGTGGCACGACCCTGCGTCGCCGAACGCAGGTCGGTGGCATAACCAAACATCTCGGCCAACGGTACCTCGGCACGGATAACCTTACCGGTCACCGAGTCTTCCATACCCTGGACGATGCCGCGACGACGATTCAGATCGCCCATCACGTCACCCATATAGTCTTCCGGCGTCACAACCTCGACACTCATTATGGGCTCAAGCAGAACCGGGCTCGCCTTGGCGGCGCCGCTCTTGAAACCCATGGAGCCGGCGATCTTAAAGGCCATTTCCGAAGAGTCAACGTCATGATAGGAACCATCGAACAGACTGACCTTGACGTCGACCACCGGAAATCCGGCGATAACGCCATTTTCCATCTGCTCCTGGATGCCTTTATCCACCGCATTGATATATTCACGCGGCACCACGCCACCAACGATTTCGTTGACGAATTCGTAGCCGCTACCCGGCTCTTGCGGCTCAAGGCGTAACCAGACATGGCCATACTGACCGCGGCCACCGGACTGACGCACAAATTTGCCTTCGGTTTCGATGCTCTTGCGTATGGTCTCGCGGTAGGCCACCTGTGGCGCCCCGACATTGGCCTCGACCTTAAATTCACGGCGCATGCGATCAACGATAATATCGAGATGCAACTCACCCATGCCGGAAATAATGGTCTGACCGGATTCTTCATCGGTGTGCACACGGAACGACGGATCTTCCTGCGCCAGCTTACCCAGGGCAACGCCCATCTTTTCCTGATCCGGCTTGGTCTTGGGCTCGATGGCCACCGAGATAACCGGCTCCGGGAATTCCATCCGCTCCAGCGTGATAACCTGCTTCAAATCACACAGGGTGTCACCCGTCGTCACATCCTTGAGGCCGACGGCCGCAGCGATATCGCCGGCGCGGACTTCCTTGATTTCTTCGCGTGAATTGGCGTGCATCTGCACGATGCGGCCAAAGCGCTCTTTCTTCGACTTCACCGGGTTATAGACAAAGTCACCGGAATTGACCACACCGGAGTACACACGGAAAAAGGTCAAGGTGCCGACAAAGGGATCCGTGGCGATCTTGAAGGCCAGCGCGGCAAAGGGCTGATCATCGCTGGGAGGACGTTCCGCCACTGTCTCGGCGGCATCATCCAGCACACCGGTAATCGCCGGCACGTCTGTCGGCGAAGGCATATACTCGACAATCGCATCCAGCATTGCCTGCACGCCCTTGTTCTTGAAGGCGGAGCCACAGAAGCAGGGCACGATCTCGTTGGCCAGGGTCTGCAGGCGAATGCCCTGCTTGATTTCTTCGTTCGACAGATCACCCTCTTCCAGGTATTTCTCCATCAACTCTTCATTGGCCTCGGCGGCGGCCTCAATCATCTGTTCACGCAGCTCGTCGGCCTTGTCCTGCAATTCAGCCGGAATGTCGCGCTCTTCATAGGTGGCACCCATGTCGGCTTCATTCCAGAAAATCGCCTTCATGCGAACCAGATCAATGATGCCTGCAAAATCTTCTTCTGCGCCGATATTCAGCTGCATCGGTACCGGGTTCGCGCCCAGACGCTCCTTCAGCTGAGCGACAACACGCAAAAAGTCCGCGCCGGAACGATCCATTTTGTTAACGAAGGCCATACGCGGCACTTCATACTTGTTGGCCTGACGCCACACCGTCTCGGACTGCGGCTCAACGCCACCGACCGCACAGAACACCGCACACGCACCGTCGAGCACACGCAGGGAACGTTCCACTTCGATGGTAAAATCAACGTGCCCGGGCGTATCAATAATATTGATACGATGCTGATCAAACTGCTTGTCCATGCCTTCCCAGAAACAGGTGGTCGCCGCAGAGGTGATAGTAATACCACGCTCCTGCTCCTGCTCCATCCAGTCCATGGTCGCGGCGCCGTCATGCACCTCACCGATCTTGTGAGACATGCCGGTATAGAACAGAACACGTTCCGTAGTCGTTGTTTTACCGGCATCGATGTGAGCCATGATGCCGATATTGCGATAACGTTCGATTGGTGTTTTACGCGCCACGTCTTAAATCTCTTTCCAGGATGCTTCTTTTTAGTGAACCAGTTTTAATCAACCAGCCAGCTGACTTACCAGCGATAGTGAGAGAAGGCCCTGTTGGCCTCTGCCATGCGATGGACATCCTCACGACGCTTGACGGCAGCACCACGATTTTCCACGGCATCCATAATCTCACCCGCAAGCCGGCGATCCATGGACTTTTCACCGCGCTTGCGCGCAGCGTCAACCAACCAGCGCATCGCCAGCGCGACACGGCGCTCGGCACGCACTTCGACGGGTACCTGATAGGTGGCGCCACCCACGCGACGCGACTTGACTTCCACCATCGGCCGCACATTTTCAAGCGCCTTGTTCAGCAGCTCGACCGGCTCACCCTTGATGCGATCAACAACCTGATCGAGAGCCCCATACACGACACGTTCAGCGACGGATTTTTTGCCATCCATCATCAGCATGTTGACAAACTTGGCGACCGTCTGATCCTTGAACTTGGGATCAGGCAGTACGGAACGTTTTGCTGCAACTCTTCTTCTAGCCATTCTGATTACTCAACCTTGCCGGCGAAAACCATTTGTTTAAAAAATCAAAAATACAAACCAGGGGATAGATAACCTGGATCAGGACTTGGGGCGCTTGGCGCCATACTTCGAACGACCCTGACGACGGTCACTCACACCCGAGGTGTCGAGACTGCCGCGCACGGTGTGATAACGCACACCCGGAAGATCCTTGACACGACCGCCGCGAATCAGGATCACGGAGTGTTCCTGCAGGTTATGTCCCTCACCACCGATATAGGTCGTGACTTCCTGACCATTGGTGAGACGGACGCGGGCAACCTTGCGCAGTGCCGAGTTCGGCTTCTTCGGCGTGGTCGTATAAACACGCGTACACACACCGCGGCGCTGCGGACAGGCCTCCAGCGCAGGCACGTTGCTTTTTGCTTTTTGGCGAGCCCGACCCTTGCGGACTAATTGATTCACCGTTGGCATGTAGACTTGCTCCAACCCTTAAATAAACAACAGGCGGGAGATCCCGCCTGTTCAGAGGAGCGCGAATTTTAGGCGCATGGGCCTTGACTGTCAAGCCCGCGCCGGCCTCAATTGGGATAATTCCCGAGGCTATTCACGCAATTATGATTGCACCGTTTCCCCGGTGTCCGTTGCCTTGTCCGCCGACAGCACTTCATCGGCTGCCGCAGCCAGCTCCGCCTGCGTATCGACCACCGCGCGACGACGGCGCTCGTCGTGATAGGCCAGACCCGTGCCGGCAGGAATCAGGCGACCGACGATGACATTTTCCTTCAGACCACGCAGGCGATCCACCTTGCCACCCACCGAGGCCTCGGTCAGCACGCGAGTGGTCTCCTGGAAGGAGGCCGCAGAAATAAATGACTCGGTGGCCAGCGAGGCCTTGGTGATACCCAGCAACATCGGCTCGAAGGTCGCCGGCATCTTGCCCTCGGCCACCACCCTTTCGTTCTCTTCCAGCAGACGCACTTTTTCCATCTGCTCACCCTTGAGGAACTTACTGTCACCGGCATCCTTGATTTCGATGCGTCGCAACATCTGACGCACGATCACTTCGATGTGCTTGTCGTTGATCTTCACGCCCTGCAGGCGATAGACCTCCTGCACTTCATTGCTGATATAGGTCGCCAGTTCCTCGACACCCAACAAACGCAAAATATCATGCGGGCTGGGCGCACCATCGGCGATCACCTCGCCCTGCTCCACATGCTCACCTTCGAAGGCGGTAATATGGCGCCACTTGGGAATCAGCTCTTCGTGATGGTCACCCTCGGCAGGCGTAATCACCAAACGCTGCTTGCCCTTGGTCTCCTTGCCGAAAGAAATCACCCCGGAAATCTCCGCCATGATCGCTGGCTCCTTCGGCTTACGTGCCTCGAACAACTCGGCCACACGCGGCAAACCGCCGGTGATATCACGGGTCTTGGAGGACTCTTGCGGAATACGCGCAATCACGTCACCCACCTTGGCCTCCGCATCATCTTCCATCACCACGATGGCGCCGGCCGGCAATACGTACTGCGCCGGGATTTCGGTGCCCACCAGGAACAGGCTCTCGCCCTTCTCGTCCAACAGCTTGACCATCGGCCGCAGATCCTTGGCGGTGGTGCTACGCTGCTTGGGATCGATGACCACCAGGCTGGTCAGGCCAGTCACCTCATCGGTCTCACGCTGCACCGTGACGCCATCGATGAAGTCATTGAGCTTGATGGTGCCCGCCACCTCGGTAATCACCGGGTGGGTATGCGGATCCCAGGTGGCAACGATGGCACCTGCAGTCACCGCCGCACCCTCCTGTACCGGAATCTCGGCACCATAAGGAACCTTGTAACGCTCGCGCTCGCGGCCATGGACATCCTGTACCGTCA
>JALTPW010000332.1 GCA_026999335.1 Chromatiales bacterium | reverse complement strand
ACCGGGGGTGTCATTTCTGACTAAAATGCTCATCTACCTCTCCCTTCGTGTGTCTTATCCGGGTGCCAGTCTAGGGCGATGAGTGGGCCCGGTCTATTGAAAGAGTGTTGTGAAATGTAACTTTGTGTAACAGGATGCTTGCCGTGAAATGAGCGCAGGGGGTGGTTTTTTATTCATGAAATATCGGTTTTTGGCCAGCGAATGATAAATCGGGCACCTTCCAGTGGTGAATCTTCAACCGTTACAGCACCTTCATGCCATTGGCAGATACGTTGCACGATGGCCAGGCCCAGGCCATAGCCCCCCGTGTCCCGGTCACGGCTTGCATCGAGACGTTTGAATGCCTCAAAGATGTGTGCACGCGCATTTTCGGGAATACCCGGCCCATCATCATCAATAATGATCTGATAGTTTTCATTGTCTTGTGTAAAGACAATGCAGACCCTGGTGCATGCATAGCGCTTTGCATTTTGCAGCAAATTTCCCACGGCTCTGGCCATCAGTCTGGGTTCAAAGCGGGCATGTTTAAGATTATTTCCGGTAACTTTAAAGTCTATCGATAAATTGTTTTCACTCATTTTTATCTGCCGGGTGACTTCTGCCAGCCAGGGCTCAATATCCTGGCGTTGAAATTTCAATTCCGGCTTGTCGCGGTCAAAACGGGCATAGGTCAACAGTTCCGACACCAGTTTATCCAGCTCATCGATGTCGGCATTCATGCTGATTATGTAGCGTTTCTTGTCTGTTTCGTCGGAAGATGACTGCAACATTTCCATGCCAAAGCGAAGTCTGGCAAGTGGTGTGCGAAGCTCATGTGAAACGGCATTGGTGAGTTCTTTGTGTGAGGAAATCAAACGTTGAATGCGATCCGCCATGCCATTGAATGCTTCTGCCAGATGATGTAGAACGGAATGCTTCGATAGTGAGGCACGGATGCTGAAATCGCCCTGACCAAAAGCGTTGGTGTTTACGTTCAGGTGCTTGAGGTCTCGCCATAGAGGAAAGACCCAAAACAACACGGCCAGGGCCACCAGGACGGCGAGAGACGCGACCAGAATGGATTGCAGGTAACTGAGCGTTAATGGTTCATCGAATGGCCCCAGTTTTATAACATAAGGGCTGCCAGCTATACGGCGATAGATGAATTCGGCATCATCGTCAGCAAAGGTTTGTACGACAATCTTACCATTTTCCAGCATGGCCAGCTGTGACACAGACAGTCCAGTCTGAGTTTTATTTAATAATATAACAGGGAAATTGAAACGTTGACTTAAGCTGGCTATTGCTGTTGGCCAATTGTCCTGGGGTTGCTCTCGCAGGTTTATATCGATAAGGTTGAAGGTACTGTTGGACAAGCGCCGGTTGTCGTCATCCTCTGTTTGTTCATAGGGGAATTCCAGCACCCATTCACTCTCGGAAACACGCTTGTAACAGTGAATAGCACCATTTATTCTAGTGAATACCACTGCGCCACGATTCAGCCGATCCATCATGGATGAGGAGAGGCTCAGCGATTCAACAGGCCGCAAGCGTATCGTGTAGCCATCGCCTTGATTCAATGCATTGATCAGGTTTGGCCATTGCTCTTCGGGCATGGTTTTTAAACGACGTTCAAGCAGGGCATAGGTACCCTGGGTTATGCCACCTAAATAGCGCTCCAGAGTGCCCTGCAAAATGCTGTTGAGATTGAAGATGCCAAAGAAGTAAATCGCTACTGCGAGTGCAAAAATCGAATATAGCTTTAAAAACAGGTGTCCCATCTTTGTATTTACTGCCAGGCTTGTTTGACAAACAGATAGCCCTTGCCGCGAATCGTCTTGATGCGGAAGGGGCGGCCGGTATTGTCGCCCAATTTCTTTCGTAAACGGGAAATACGAATATCCACGGAACGATCCAGGCCGTCATAGCCGATGCCGCGCAGCTGATCCAGAATCGTATCCCGAGTCAGCACTTCCCCAGCATGACTGGCTAACAACCACAGGAGTTCGAACTCGTTACTGGTGAAATCCAGTATATTGTTATCCAGCCAGACCTCACGGGCCGTGGCGCTGATGCGGAGACGGCCACAATGAATATCATTTGTGTTGCTTCCCTGCGGCACAGTCTGGCGGATATGTGTGGGGAAACGGCGCAACAATGCACGAATACGCGCCAATAGCACCCGGGGCTGGACAGGTTTGGTGACATAGTCATCGGCACCGATTTCCAGACCAACGACCTGATCGATATCCTCGTCTCGTGCCGTCAGCATGAGGATTGGCCCATGGTATTTTGGGCGGACTGCCTTACAGATTTCCAGCCCATCCATACCCGGCAACATCAGATCCAGCATCACCAGATCAGGTGCTTCGGATATGATGCGCTGGCAGGCCTTGTCGCCTCTGTGTTCAATGGATACCGCCATTGCCTGCTGCTGTAAGTATTCCTGGATGAGGGTAGAGAGCCGGACATCATCCTCAACCAACAATATTTGAATTATCGCTTCAGGCAGTGAAGAATTGCAAGACACCTGGTGTTACCTCGCGTAGGGAATAGCCGGACAAAAATGATTTTTCATGCATCTATTTTAGTGGTTGGTGCCATTAACACTGTTGTCACTGTGTACGATATTTGTATCAGTATGTAACCTGCCGAGTGACAGATGTCATGTGCATGATCGGGCTGGAGGAAGCCCGGAGCGGGCCATGTCCGCGATGGTTTTTCCCTTTATGCGGAGCTTGCTGTTTTGGTCATTGTGGGTGCGGCTGAAGCCGATTCTACAGATTTATTTTTCATTAATCTGGTTAAAACCACTGTCTTTAGACGATGACTTTGATTTTAATCTCAAGTTTCGGGGTTCATTGTCAATTAACCCAATACTCACTAAGGGGTTGAAATGAAATAATTTTTATATACAACTAATTGCCCGGAACCACCTACTACACTTATCTACGGTAACCGTAAAGTGTAGGGTGGGCACTGCCCACCCTTTTCGTGAACACAGGAAGCCTGCATCGGTGGGCGGTGCCCACCCTACGGATCACGCTAGTGCTCTGTAAACCCTGTCGGATTCAGTATTTTCTCACTCGTCAATCGCGGGCATGGCCCGCTCCTACGGTCTGACGGCCTTATGCACACCGCCGTCAGTGAATCTCCAGATCCAGCAGCAGGGCTGAAAGCCGTTCCAGGCGTTGGATCGGGTCGTCTAACTGCAAAAAGTACTGCTTCTGTTCGAGGCGGATGGGTAGCAATTCCGTCAGCCGGCTGCTGACCCAGCTGGCGTCGTCATAGTGTTTTTGCATGTTGATGAAAGGTTGATCCAGTTGTTCCAGAAGGCTGCGCAGTGTGTCGGCGGCGTTGCGGTATTGCGGCGGCAGTGGTGAGCTGGGTTCGTTTTCCAGTAATTCGACATTGGCCATGGTGAGCTGGTTGGCCTGTATTTTCCGGGAAATGATGCGGAAGCGCTGCTGGCCGCGTGCGGTGATGCCCAGCAGGCCGTCCGGGTGCTGGTTGAAATAGACGATTTCACTGAGGGTGCCGGTGTCGAAGGTATCGGCTGCCTGCCCCACCTCGGAGCCTTCTCGGATCAGAGTGACGCCGAAACCGTGCCCGGCCTTCATGCACTGGCTGACCATGTCGAGATAACGTGGTTCGAAGATGCGCAGCGGCAGGGTACCGCCGGGAAACAGTACCGTGTGCAGGGGGAAAATGGGAATGGTGATGATGCTCATTGTGGTTCGCCCCAGCGGGGAATCAGGGAGTGTTCGATGTGTAATTGATCCAGTATCCGTGCGACCAGGAAATCGATCAGCTCTTCGGTCGTCGCCGGCTGGTGATAGAAGCCCGGGCTGGCGGGCATGATAACGACCCCTTCGCGCGACAGTTTGAGCATGTTTTCGAGGTGGATGCTGGAGACGGGCGTTTCGCGGTGCACCAGGATCAACTGGCGGCGCTCCTTGAGCATCACGTCAGCCGCGCGCTCGATGAGATCGCGGCTGGCGCCAGTGGCGACCGAGGACAGGGTGGCCGAGGAGCAGGGGCAGATGACCATTGCGCGGACGGTGTTGGAACCGCTGGCCACCGGTGACATCCATTGGTCGCGGCCAAAGACGCGGAGCTGAGCGTCAGCAGCGTCAAAATATTTGCTGAGAAACATCTGTTGTTCATCGGCCCGTCCTGGCAGGTCAAGGTCGGTTTCTGTGGCGATGACCACCTGCGCCGGCTGCGAGATCATCAGGTACACTCCACGTCCCGCGCCCAGCAGGCATTCCAGCAGGCGCAGGCCGTACTGGGCGCCGGAGGCACCGGTGATGGCGAGGATGATACGGTCGGGATTCATAAGGTACCAACTGTCTGCTTTGTCTGCACCCTCTCCCCTCAGGGGAGAGGGCGAGGGGTGGCTTTGCCTTGCCGCATGCCCAACAAATGTAGCAGCTTTTCGTGTAGGCCCCCAAAGGCGCCGTTGCTCATGATCAATACGTGGTCGCCGGGACGGGCGGTTCCGACGATGTGCGCGGCCAGCCGCTCGATACCGTCGAAGACCTGTGCCGTGTTCAGGCTGCGGGTCACATGGCCGAGGTTCCAGTCCAGCCCAGCGGACTGGTAGAGCAGAACTTCGTCGGCCTCGCTCAGTGCCGGGCCGAGGGTATCGCGGTGAATGCCGAGGCGCATGGTGTTGGAA
>JALTPW010000331.1 GCA_026999335.1 Chromatiales bacterium | reverse complement strand
GAGATATTCGCCGTCGGGAGTTGTCAGTACATAGGGGATATTTGCCGCCGGTGTGCCGTCCTCGAAGCGCATGCGGCCACTGAGACTGAGCGTGCCCGGCTCCGCCGGCTGGATCAGCCATTTGTTGTGCTCACTGCTATCGCGGGTGACGAAACAACACGGGTTATCGGGATCACCGGGGCCAATGCACCAGCCGCCGCCGACACCATCGGGAGGCGGGAGGTCAAAGGTTACCGGCCGGGGTATGGGGCAGGGCAGGGCATTGGCGGTGGTGAACAGCAGTTCCGTGCGGCGGTTGGGGCGCCAGGCAGGCGAATTGCAAGGGCGCGGTGTGGTGGGTAGCGGCATGCGTTCACCACAGCTCAGCCATTTGAGAATTTCGCCTTCGCAATTGGGTAAAAACTGTGTTGGCGGCGTGTTGAGGTTGTAGTGCTCCAGATACGCCTTAATCAATACCCGCCATGTCGTGTCATCGACGATGCCGTTTACCGTCAGTCCGTCGGCAGTGTGAGCTTGTTGGAATGTGGTGATGGCATGATCGGTCAACGGGCCGGCCTGGCCATCTACGTTACCTGGATAAAAACCCAGATCCTGAAGCATGTGTTGATATTCCACGACGCCCCAGCCGCCACGACCTTCATGGATGCTGGGGGTTTCGCCGGCGGGACGAGGACGGCGGATTTCGTTCCATTCATCCACGGCCGCGTCGGCGACGGCGCCATAGGTGAGGGCGGCATAGACAGTGCGGGCACGCCGGTCGCCCAGTGAAATATTGTAACTCTGTCTGCCCACTTCGTCGGTGTGGCCGACGATGAGCAGTTTTTCGTCGCCATGGCTCTGCGCATAGTCGGCTACCCGCTTCAGTACGCGCATCAAACACGGCTCAATGAAGGCGCGGTCGAAGGTGAAGTGGACGATGAAGGCATGGGCGACGGTGGTGCCGGGACGTAAAATGATCGTTACCCGCTCGGTCTCACCCGGGCGGACTTCTGCGGCTTCGGTGCCACTCATACCATCTTCGGTCGCCACGGCCTCGGTGCTATAGGAACCGACGGGGAAATCATTTTCCGTCCAGACATTGTCGATGCGGTTGCTCAGGGTGCGGCGGGGTAGTCGGGTTCCGTCCTGCTTTATTTTCTGCACGCTGACGGCGATGCGGCTGAAGTCGTAGTTCGGCTGCCCTTCGACGATGACTTCGATGATCAGATTGCCCACCTGTTGGGTGATAGGGGTCGTCGGTGGCTCCGGAGGCTCGGGCGTGACCGGTGTGGGTGGCGGTGGTGGCGGTTGATATTCGCGTAATAAAAAGCCGTATTCAAAGCGTTCCGGTTTGCCGGCCAATTCGCGGATGTTCAGCGCTTGGATCAAGACCTCACCGATACGGGTGGCGGTGCCGATGTCGGCGACAAAGGACACGGGATCGCCGGCGCGGTATTTGTCGCGCAGGGTTTTCAGGTCGTCCCTGGCGGTGGCGCCGGTCAATACCCCGGAGAGCCGGATACGGCTTGCCCGCCGGTTCAGGCGTTGCAGGAAATCGCCTTCCAGTGCTGGAATGCTGTGGCGGAGCAACACCTGGTCGCCATCGACATCGATGGTCTGCACCTGTTGCAGTTCGGTGTCGCCAAGCATGGGTCTGACTTGTGGCATGATCGTTTTGTGGCCAATGTCCGGGTTTGTAGGGTGTGTGTTGCGTTATTTTCTTGCTTAAGGTTTGAGTGAATTCAGATGGGCGGTAATGGCGTCGATGAGGGTGAGGATTTCCGCCTTTATTTCGTCCAGCGATGGCAGACCGGTGACCACATTGGCGACACTGCGGATTTCCTCGATGGTGCTCGCCTGATCCGGCAGAAGATCCTTGGTGGTATCGAGAAATGTGGTGATCTGTCCGGTGAACTGAGAGACTTGATCCAGGCCCGGTATAGCGCTGACATCCAGGTTTTGCACTTCCGTCTTGAGGTCGTTCATCAGTCCGATCAACAGATCGAGCAAATCGACAATCTGAGGAATCAGGGAGGCCAGGGCCTGGATCGCCGGCTTGATCGTCGGTACGTTGGTGTCCAGAAAATTCTTGAAATCCTGGAGTACAGTTTTTAACTGTTCGAACAGGTTGTCTTCAGCCATGCCATGCTCCTCGTTGTATTTAACTGTTGCTGCGGTTAACGGTTATTACGGTTAACCCTGAATGTTACGGAAGTCCCTCAAGCGACTCAGCATATCGCCCAGCGGCTCGACGAATTGCCCGAGACCCGTAGCGAAATTCAGACCGATATCCAGTCCATCGATGAGGTCGTCCATGAGTTCCTGACTCTGATCGAGGATGTCGGTATCCAGTATTGATGTATCTTCCGGCGTCACCGGTTCGATGTATTCTTGCAAGGTGAGGACGTAGGCGTAACGCTGGGGCCTGCCCGCAATCTCCTGAAACTTGAGATCGTCGATCAACAGGGTGTCCAGCTCGGCGTCCGCCACGATGTCGGCGACGAAGGTCACCGGATCGCCGGCGCGGAACTTGTCGTTCAGTGTCTCGACGAAGTCCAGGGCATCCGGCCCCGTTTTGATGCCACCGATGATCAAGCAGGCCGGTCGACGCCCCAAGTTTTGCAGGACGCTGCCGGCCATGGCCGGAGGCTTGTGCTCGGCCAGGGCGCGCTGCTCATGGGCGCGGATTTCCTGCACCTGGGGCAATTCGATATCGTCCAGCATGGGTCGCATGATTGTCTGTTTCCTTCGCCGGTCATTTCCGTGTTATACGTCAATCCCGTGACGGCGCGCCTCGTCATCCAATATCCGTTTGATCTGCTCGGCGAGATCGCCTGAATCCGATTGCGCCGCCGCGTATTCACGGTGCGGGGGCGGATGCATCACTGCCGCACCTGTGTCACTAGCCGATGGATCTGCCGTCGCCTGCGCCCTGTTCAATGGCAACGGCGAACGGGTCTGTTCGCTGGGCGCCGGCGGGTTTGCTGATAATGAGTCATGATCCGGGCTCGGCGATTCGCTTGTGATGCCGGGTATTCCGCATGCAGCCTTCCGCATCAAGCCATCCAGGATTGACTCGGCGGGCACGGGCTGTGTGTGATTTGAACCAGGGGCCGCAGGCAACGGTTGCCGCTCAGGTCTGCGTCCCATGTTCGGGGTGACAGGCGGTTCGCGTGTCACCTCGGTGTTGTCCGTCGCCCTCGCTGCCGGGGATGTCGGGGCCGGCTCGTCCGTTTCTGCAATTTGTCCCGGCGAATCTTTGTCCATAACTCGGGGCCTCACCGGTATTTCTCTTGCGCTATTGGCCGCCGTGGCCTGAACCAACAGCCTCTGGGGAGCCTGCGGCCCATCGAACGTCGACTGCCACTGCCTGGTCAGTGTTTTTGGGTCAGGCGGTGCGTTCCGACTTGAATCATCGAGGGTTTTCATGTTTTTTAGGACGCGCTTGATGATGCCGTTTTGCCAGTTTTTCCGTAGCGTCGGGTGATCTGCCACAGGCGGATGAAGGTTTGTTTGAGCGCCGTTGACGGCGACAAAGGGCTTGTCACGAGGTGTTGCATGGATGGGTAATGTGTTTATATGCTCGCCCGTTGTTTTTTGTATTTGTTGTATTTTTTTTAATACGCTTTCGGTGATCCTTGATGGCAGCCCGTGCGGTGGCGGTTTGACAGTGGGCAGAGATTTTTCTGCCGCCGGGGAGGCCTGATCCGTTATCGGTGTGGCGTGCGGCATAACAGACGGAAATGCACCGGGCCGTTGCTGCCGTTGCAGATTTTTGGGCACCTGCCCGATACGAGAAGACGGTGGTCGGGAGCGGGCTCTCCGGGTGCGCCGTTTGTCTTCCTCGCGGGTGCTGAAATCTTTGCGCCAGTGTGTCTCAGCGATAGGGGCAGGGGAGGGCTTAGGGCCAGGCTTCCGTGGTGCCTGTTTTGGTGATTTCACCTGCTGAGTCCATTCGCCCAGCAGGGTCGGCAAGATCCCCCCCCAAAGGGATTGGTCGGGATACAGGTGGGGCGATATCAGCGCGAAGGCGTTTATCCACGCTGAATGGCGCAGGGGAAAACCGAGCCATTCCAGTGCCCGCCGTTGCCCCCTGACCCAGTGGGCAGGGGCCATGGCCGCTGTGAACACTGCCTGCCGATCAATAACGATGAATAGTGGTTTAGGTCTCATGATCCCTCACTGCCCTCGTTGACCATTTCCAGATAGAGCAGGATCTGACCGATGGTCATTCCGCTGACTTCTTCCGCTGTCCAGCCGAACTCTCTGGCGAGCACGAAGCAGGCCTTTGCCAACGGCGCCTGAACCAGTTCCGCCAGTGCGTTTTTGGGGGTATCGATGCCGCTGATCGTGTTAATGCGCTCGACCAGAAACTTGGCCAGGCCTGCGGGTAGTTTGGTCACCTGATCGAGATTCAATGCGGGTTCCACCATGGCCTGCTGGATCATCAAGCCCGCTGACAGGGCTTCATCCTCACGGCTGGCTTTGTCGATCCGTTGCAGGTCATGTACCGTGAGCGGCCGGAGCAAGACCCGTGCCGCAGCCTCTCCCTTGTCCGGGCCGAGGAATTCCGCAGGAACGTCCACTTCATGGGTCAGGCCACTGCCAGCCAGCAACTCTTCGGCCGTTAGCGTCATAAACGATTACTCCCTGTATTAAGCGTTTGCGGAGTCCTCAAAAGTCG
>JALTPW010000330.1 GCA_026999335.1 Chromatiales bacterium | reverse complement strand
AACACCCGGAAGCGGGCCGCCTCGAAACCCGCGCCCACGGCCATCAGTTCATGCGCGCGAGCCAGATCATTGGTGATACCTGCGGTTGCGTAGGACTGACGGGGCAGATGTAGCATGGCCTCCGTCAGCTGGCAGCGCTGTGAATCCACCAATTGCGTGGGTCGCAGGCGTGGATACAGGCCGGCGACGAAGAGGATCTCACAGCGCAGGTAATTGCCCAGCCCGGCAACAAAGCCCTGGTCGGTCAGCAGACCGCCGAGCTGCCGGTTGCGGAAACGCCGGTCGGCAAGGCGGGCCAGCAGCAGGGCCTGATCCGTGCGGGGATCCAGCACGTCCGGCCCGAGGCGAGAGAGAAAGGGGTGGGTCTCCAACTCGGACTCATGTAGTACCGTGATATCGGACGCACTGTAGAGCAGGGCCGATGACACATCGCCATGAATAGCAAGGCGCAACTGGCGTGGAATGTCGGGGCGTTCACCGGCCGGGCAGCAGTACCAGCGGCCGTAGAGCTGATTGTGGCTGTAGATCAGCAGGCCATTGACGAAGTGCGTGAGCATGGCCTTGCCGCGCGTCTCCACGGCACACACCTCGACGCCGCTCAGTTGCGCCTCAAAGGGCTTCAGCCGCGCGAAGGCGAACCACACCTCGCTGGCCACCCGGCCGACGATACAATCCGCCACCGCATCGGCGGCACGACGAATCTCCGGGCCTTCAGGCATGGTAAGCCGGCAGCAGCATCTGATAAGGCTTCATTATTTGCTCGATAGTGAGAAATTCTGCCCCACAAGTC
The DNA here is from genome assembly GCA_026999335.1 of Chromatiales bacterium. Classification (GTDB taxonomy): domain Bacteria; phylum Pseudomonadota; class Gammaproteobacteria; order SZUA-152; family SZUA-152; genus DRQN01. Next base: position 519 of record JALTPW010000330.1, on the reverse strand, counting down.
AAAACCCATAACCATAACCAAGAAGTAAGGTGGCACTATCCATCAGTGGGCCATTTCTTTCCACGGCAATGGCGGGCAATGCCCACCCTACCCTCCTGCACCACAGCGGCCAGCATTGCGATGGGAAACAAAACAACGCAAACTGTGCCCCTGGAAGCACCTCACACAGTCATTCGCATTGATCCAAATTAGAGCAAAAGGTTATCCCATGACACGTTCCCACGATCTGTTCGTCGAAGCCCAAAAACACATCCCCGGTGGCGTCAATTCGCCGGTACGCGCCTTCCGCGGCGTGGGCGGCGATCCGATTTTCTTCAAGAGCAGCGAAGGCGCCTACATCACCGATGAAGATAACCAGCGCTATGTGGACTACGTAGGTTCCTGGGGGCCGATGATCGTTGGCCATTCACACCCGGCCGTCTTACAGGCAGTGCAGGACGTGATCAAGAACGGCCTCGGCTTCGGCGCACCGACACACATCGAAACCGAGATGGCGGATAAGGTCTGCGAGCTGGTGCC
>JALTPW010000329.1 GCA_026999335.1 Chromatiales bacterium | reverse complement strand
GTTACGCAGATTATTAAGGAAGCGGGTATTGCCCTTGGTGCGGTTATCTGAGCGCATAGCAAGCAACCAGCGCAGCCCCTTGATCGCCTTGCGTCCATCGGTGTCGAGGGTGCGCCACTCCTCCTTACGCACCTCATCAACCGCCTCGTTCAAAGCCTTCACGAGATGGAAGCGGTCGATGACCAGCGAGGCATTGGGGCAGTGATGTTTGATGCCACCGATATAGGCCTGACTCATATCGCAACTGGCCCACTGGATGCGTGCTTTTTGCCCCTGGCTCAGGAAATTATTGAAGAACAGATCAATGGTCTCACGGCCTTTACCCTGGCCGACCCACAGGACACGAGCGCGATCCAGATCGTAGACGATGGTGGCGAATTTGCGGCCCTTGCAATAGGCGATCTCATCGACACCCACCGTCTTCAGGCCCCGGATCTTATGCCCATCGCGCACCCGATTGATGATTCGGTGCAACAGATCGGAAAGGGTCGATTGTGCCATCTTCAGGATCTCAGCAGCGGCCTTCTGGGTCATGATCTGGCACAGGGCGCAGAGTCGCCACTCCAGACGGCAGGTGATACGCGAATAGGCGGGAGCCCATGGGATCGTCTCCTGCGCAACCCCGTGCGTCGGGCACTGAACCTCCTTCGGTGCATACCAGAGAAGAATCTTCAGGCCCATGAGGGTGATATCTTCCCACCTGCGAAGCGTGGCGGTATGGCGCACGATCCGGCAGCGCCGCCCACATTCAGGGCAACGGCAGCCATTCTTGTATGGCTTAACGGCCAAATGCAGCTCCTTATTGCGATTTCCGAACCAAAAACGGGTGATTTTCATGCCTTTCAGGCGTAGTATTTTGCAGAGTAACTTCAGGTTGCTCACGGGCTTCTCCTCCTTCATGTTGACGCGAATCAAATAGAAAGAATGAAGCCCGTGTTTTCGTTTGAATTCAAGTGTTGCGGGCGGACTCCGTGTGGATAAAGCATGAATTTCCTGCGGAACGTCTGGACAACCCATGGACAACATCCCTGTTGCCCACAGGTTGCCCACACTCATTCACCCTTTGCCCACACTCCACCGCGCAGGCCTACTGCCGGCGGAGAGTGCCTGCGGCGCAACAACAATAAATATTTTAAAAAAGTAACAGAAAAACAATCACCTATAACCATTCATCAAGTAGAATGACCGGACGGCAAAATCAGCAAAAAAACTCGGGGAAACCCGGATAGACCCTGATTTTTAACGGGTCTTCTGAAGAATCTGTGGGTAAACTATTGATCAATTTAGGCAAATTTGCATCACATTGAGTC
>JALTPW010000328.1 GCA_026999335.1 Chromatiales bacterium | reverse complement strand
CTCTGAGGCAAAGCTATCGCGGGCATGGCCCGCTCCTACGGATTTTTTGTATGACTCTGCAGGCCATGTTAGGAGGGCAATCGGCATTTCAGCTATTCTCTGTGCAGCGTATTTCCCAAGCCTGAGCACCCGACAAAAGCGCATGAAGGAGAAGCCGGTGTCCCTCATTAACCAGGAAAAGATCGCCCTGAAATGACGCCGCACCATTACCCATCCATTACCCATCCCGAAGATCTGGTCGGGCTGTATCTGAAATATCTTCTGTAGGTTCTTCGAAAGCGTAGGAGCGGGCCATGCCCGCGATCATCGGTGGGAAAACCATCAACCTATGGGAACTACTTCAGCTGTGAAAAAAGTTGGTTTTATTCGCGACTGAAGTCGCTCTTACAACCTCCAAAACAGTAATCTCTATGGCAATGCTATCGCGGGCATGGCCCGCTCCTACGGATTTTTTGTATGACTCCGCGAGCCATCTCACGAGGGCAATCGGCATTTCAACTATTCCCTGATTTTTCAGCTATTCTCTGTGCAGCGTATTTCCCAAGCCTGAGCACCCGACAAAAGCGCATGAAGGAGAAGCCGGTGTCCCTCATTAATCAGGAAAAGATCGCCCTGAAATGGCGCCGCACCAAGATCGTCGCCACCCTCGGCCCGGCGAGTCATTCGCTAACGGCCATCCGGTGTCTGCTCAAGGCGGGGGTCAACGTGGTGCGCCTGAACATGTCCCACGGTGATCATGCCGGACATCGGCAACTGTTCGCACGGGTGCGCAGTGTTGCCGAACAGTTGGGCTGTCACGTGGCGATACTCATGGATCTGTGTGGGCCGAAGATCCGCGTCGGCCGTTTTCGTGATGGCATGATCACTCTTTCCAGTGGCGAACGAGTCACCGTTACCAGCCGCAATGTGTTGGGTGAAAAGGGCCTGATTCCCTCGCAATACCGCAAGCTGCACAAGGACGTGAAAAAGGCTGAACGCATTCTTTTGGATGATGGCAACCTGGAGCTGATGGTGCTATCGGTGAAGGGCAGCGAGGTGCTGTGCCGTGTGGTGTATGGCGGCCCGCTAAAAAATCACAAGGGCATGAATCTGCCCGATTCCACGGTGTCGGCGCCGGCATTTACCGAAAAAGACAAGGTGGACGCGCTGTTGGCCATGGAACTGCAAGCCGATTTCGTGGCCCTGAGTTTTGTACGTAGTGCTGCGGACGTCGCGCGGCTGCAACGTTTTATGAAACGCAATGGCACAGAAATTCCCGTGGTTAGCAAGATCGAACGGCCGGAAGCGGTGGCGAATATCGACGAGATACTCGCCCAGTCCTACGGCATCATGGTGGCGCGCGGTGATTTGGGCATCGAGCTGCCGGCGGAAAAGGTGCCGTTGATCCAGCGTGAGTTGATCAACAGGGCCCGTCGCGCCCATGTGCCGGTGATCGTCGCCACGCAGATGCTGGAATCCATGATCAGCCACTCGCGTCCCACACGCGCCGAAGTGGGCGATGTGGCCAACGCCGCCGAGACCGGCACCGACGCGGTGATGCTGTCCGCCGAAACCGCCAGTGGGCAGTACCCGCTGCAAGCGGTGCAGACCATGGATCGCGTGCTGCGCGAAACGGAGCGCCACCAATGGGAGGAGGGACGCTTCGGCAGTGTCGTCTTCGGCAATCGCCGCAGGAGCGACTACAGCACCCGCGAGGCCATTGCCCATGCCGCGCAGACTCTGTCCAGCGATTTGAAATTGCAGGCCATGATCATTCCTACCGGCTCGGGCACCACGGCGCGGGTGCTTGCCGCCCATCGCGCCATTGCACCGATGGTGGGTGTCTGTGATTTTCTGGCGATTTGCCGCCGCCTGTCACTGCACTGGGGCATCGTACCCGTGTATCGTGAACGCCCCGCCATCGAAGACTGGCGCAGGCTCTGTGCCGACATTAATCCCTGTTGCGGCCTGACCAAACCGGGCCATACCGTGCTGGTGGTTTCCGGGTTTCGTGACGACCCGAAGCGGAGTGAGCCGGTGTTGAAGATATTGTCGTTGTGAATTTTTCCGGTTTAGATTGGCGGTAGAGTGACACAGAGGACTAAAACCGAGCAGCGAAGCCCAACGGTTCAGGGGCAAGTTAAATGTAACGGTGTAGAACTATTCACCACAGGGGTGTGCGCAGAGGCATTGGATACCCCCGCGTTGTGCGCACGGCGCACACTACATTTGTTTGTAGCGTGCGCTATGCGCACGATGTTTTCCGCTTTAATCACTGAGGGGACAATTCCCCACCGCTTGCCGCGAACGAACGTTGAATAATGCATAGCGGGTGAATTTTCTCCAATACCCTGCCCTTTGGGGCGGGAATGCTGACTCGGCACGTTAAAGGTAACGGCGTAAAATTAAAGAACTCACTGGAAAAGTTTGAGGCAGGCCGGGTTAATTCGTCATTCAGGCCTGTACTGAAATGGCGAGGGTGGGCGGTGCCCTACGGGACTATTCTTTCAACAGTGGCAGCAGGGCTGGCCAGACGTTTTCCAGTAGTCTAGGCTGAGCGGCGGCATTTGGGTGCAGGTTGTCGGCCTGCATCCATTCACGCTTTTCGGAGACGCCTTCCAGCAGAAAGGGCAGCACGGCGATACTGTTTTCTCTCGTCAACTCCAAATAGATGTTTTGAAAGCCGCGGGTATAACGCGGCCCATAGTTGGGTGGCAGGCGCATGCCGATCAGCAGTACGCGGGCGCGGTGATTCTTTGCAGCGGTAATCATTTTTTGCAGATTGTCGCGCATCTGCGTCAATGGCAGGCCGCGCAGGCCGTCGTTGGCGCCCAGCTCGATGATGACGATGGCCGCTTGATGCTGCGCCAGTGCCGGCCTGAGACGGCTGAGACCGCCGGCGGTGGTCTCGCCGCTGATGCTGGCGTTGACGACGTGATGCGGGAATCCTTCCCGTTGCAGGCGTGCCGCCAGCAGGCTTACCCAGCCCTGCTGCTGGTCGATACCGTGGCTGGCGCTTAAACTGTCTCCCATTATCAGGATCACCGGGGTCGCTGTGGCGGTGCCGGCGAAGAGCCCGGCGCAGAACAAAACCATGAGGATAGTGAGTCGCATGTTGCAGAGCTTAAATGAGGTTGTGCTGAAAGTGGAGGGGCTGGGCAAGGATGTGCCGTCGCTGGCGGGCGAAAGTGCCAGCGATGGCCGGCTGACAATTTTGGGCGACATCGACCTGGACATTCTCGCCGCTGAATCGGTGGCCATCACCGGGCCATCGGGCTCTGGCAAGTCCACCCTGCTGGGACTGTTGGCGGGGCTGGACGACCCCAGCCGTGGACGGGTGCTGCTGGACGGTGTGGATCTTGGCGCCCTCGGCGAAGATGATCGCGCCAGCCTGCGCGCCGAAAAACTGGGTTTTGTGTTTCAGTCCTTCCAGCTGTTGCCCATGCTCACGGCGCTGGAGAATGTCATGCTGCCACTGGAGTTGGCGGGACGCAATGATGCCCGGCATCGGGCCGCGGATGTGCTGGCGCGGGTGGGATTGGGTGAGCGTCTGCAACACACCCCCCTACAGCTCTCCGGCGGCGAACAGCAGCGCGTCGCCATCGCCCGTGCCTTTGCCGTCGGGCCGTCGCTGCTGCTGGCGGATGAGCCGACGGGCAATCTCGACCCGCACACCGGCGAGCGGGTCATCCAGTTGTTGTTTGACCTCAATCGCGAGCAGGGCACCACCCTGGTGCTGGTGACCCACGACCGCGAGCTGGCGGCCCGTTGTGACCGTGTGCTCAGCCTGCATGACGGCCATCTGGTATCCACCACATGATGCGGCTGGCGCTACGCCTGCTGCGGCGTGACTGGCGCAGCGGTGAGCTGCGGGTGCTGCTGGCGGCATTGTTGATCGCTGTCACCTGTGTCACCGCAGTGGCCTTTTTCACCGATCGCATCGGTCAGGCCTTGAGCCGCCAAGCCGGTGAACTGCTGGGCGCCGATCTGCGGCTGCTGGCCGATCATCCGCTTCCGCCGGCATGGCGGACACAAGCCGAGACACAGGGTCTGCGCCACGCCGAATTCCGCGCCTTCCGCAGCATGGTGATGGCGGGCGAGGGCGCAGGGTTGGCGGAGATCAAGGCCGCCGGGCCGGGCTATCCCCTGCGTGGCCAGCTACGCACGGCGCCGGCGCCGTTCGCGGCCACCCAGACCCGCTCGGGGCCACCACCGCGCGGTGCGGTGTGGGTGGAACCGCTGCTGTTGCAGCAACTCGGGCTCGAGGTGGGGGATCGCGTCGAGGTGGGCGATGTCACGCTGCGCATCGCTGCCGTACTCCGTTATGAGCCGGATCGCAGCGGCGCCATGTTCAGCATTGCCCCGCGCCTGTTGATGAATCTCGCCGATCTGCCCGCCAGTGGCCTGGAACAGGAGGGCAGCCGCATGCAGTACACGCTGTTACTGGCGGGGGAGAGCGATGCCGTGGCGCATTTTCGCGCAGCGATAACGGATCACCTCGGCGCGGGCGAACGCATGGAGGGCGTGCGCGATGCGCGCCCAGAGGTTCGCAACGCCCTGCAACGGGCGCAACAGTTTCTCGGTCTGGCCGCCGTGGTGGGCGTGGTGTTGGCCTGCGTGGCCATCGCCATGGCGGCGCGGCGCTTTGCCCGTCGTCACCTCGACACCTGTGCCGTGCTGCGCTGTCTGGG
>JALTPW010000327.1 GCA_026999335.1 Chromatiales bacterium | reverse complement strand
TCGGTACCGGCAAGATCCGTCTTTTCCCACATGGCTCCGGCATTGAATAACAATGTTTCCGTCAGGTGCCATTCCAGATTGCCGAACAGGCGGTATTGATCATTCTTGAGCACGTCCTCATCGCCACGGTAGCCCGTCGCCGGGCTGGTGCCGAAAAAGCCCGGTGCCTCGATAGCGTCGCGGCGGATGCCTGCCCCCCACACCAGGCGCCTGTCGGAACCGAAGTGGCGTGTGTGTTGTGCCTCCGCCTCCAGACGGCGGGCAAATATGGAGCCATCCACCACCACACGTCCCAGTCCACCGAAGGGAACCACCACGTCATAGCGCTGCGAGCGGCGTTCCGACTGATAATAGATTTGCAGGCTGACATTTTCCTCCCGCGATACATCGCGCCGCCAGCGCAGCTGGGCAAAGTGGTTGCCGATACGGCGCGTAGTGGAGGTCTGCAGGGTTTTTGAGTCTACTTCCCGTGTGCCGCCGTTATAGCCCAGCTGAAATTCCAGGCTGTTGGTAGGTGATAGCTGATAGTCACTGCGGAAGTTGGCCAGACGCACATGCCGCGTGTCGATCCGGTCAGGGAAACCCTTGTCATGATTGTAGCCCACGGTGAGACGGTAACCCAGCTCGCCGTTGCTGGCGCCGTAACGCAGATAGCCATCGTGGATACCGTCGGAGCCGGTATTGGCGCGCGTGAACAGGCCGCCGGTCGCCGAGGAATGACGAGTAATGATATTGATGGTGCTGAGAAAGGCATTGGCGCCATAGGTAGCGGCGTTGGGGCCGCGGATTACCTCGATGCGCTCGATATCGTCGATGGCCAGGGGCAGGTCGGCCCAGTTTACCCCGCCGAAGGCGCTGGAATAGACCGAGCGCCCATCGATCAGTACCTGCATGCGCCGTGCATTTTCGTTACTCAGGCCGTGGTAGGTGACGATGGGGGTGTAGCCGTTATCGTGGCTGACCATGAAACCTGGTACGAGACGAAACAGTTCGGCGATTTCACGCGCGCCGGAGGCCTTGATGATATCCCTGTCGATGATGGTGGTTGCCGCAGGTGCTTCCCGGGCTGGCTGTGATAGTCGTGTCGCCGTCAATACGATGGGCAGCTCGCTGAGAAAATCCTCTTCCGAGAACAGGGATTCAGTGGCGGAAATATTGTAGGGTGTGACCAATAGCAGGACGGGAAGGCATCGGTAAAAATATTTCATGTGCTGCATATCGACCTCAAGTTACGTCCATGTAAAATGGCAGTTTCACTGTTTGTCTTATTTTAACAGGCAGGGCACCGATGTCTCTCATCGGTGATTTTTGGGTATTTTCACCATCGATGCTGATGCATCGTTACTTTCGCTGTTGAGGATGTAGGAAAACTCCGTTTTTTGAATTTTGCAAAAATATTTCGTGCGGTGGAGAGAGCCGTTTTAACAGAGTTTGCAGTGGTAAACAGCCTCAGAATTCACATACTACCTGGCCAGCAGCAAAGGATACCACTTCATTTCTGAAAAAGGATTTCACTAATACTTTATTCCGGGCAACCGGTTCCAAATCAATGAATGTCCTTTCTAAAATAGAAAGAAAATGTATCCTTTATTTCCGACTGGTTAGTGGAAGCGCGTTTTTTTGGCTGAAACACGAAAAATTTTTTCACTTTTAATTTTCCTATACCCTCGTTACCGTCAACACGACTTTGCAAAGTACGGACGATGGATTAAATTAGGCCTCCTTTCGTCAGATTTCGGGTACTGGCCATGACCTATCCAACCATTGAATTCTTTGTCGGCAATACGCCGTTGGTGCGTCTGCAGCGCCTGCCGGTGGGTAATGGCAATACGATTCTCGTCAAACTGGAGGGCAACAATCCGGCTGGTTCGGTGAAGGATCGTCCGGCCCTGAGTATGATCCAGCATGCCGAGGCGCGTGGTGAGATCAAACCCGGTGACGCCCTGATCGAGGCCACCAGCGGCAATACCGGCATTGCCCTGGCGATGGCTGCCGCCATCAAGGGTTATCGTATGGTGCTGATTATGCCCGAGCATATGAGTGTGGAGCGCCGCGGCGCCATGAAGGCCTTTGGTGCCGAGATCATCCTGGTGAGCCGGGAGGCCAGCATGGAGGGCGCGCGCGATCTGGCCAAACAAATGGAGGTCGAGGGCAAGGGCCGGGTATTGGATCAGTTCTCCAATCCGGACAACCCGCTGGCCCACTACGAGGGTACCGGCCCGGAGATCTGGCGCGACACCCGGGGCGCCATCACCCATTTCGTCAGCGCCATGGGAACCACCGGTACGATCATGGGCTGTTCACGTTTTTTTAAACAACAAAATCCGGCTATCGAGATCGTCGGGGTGCAGCCCACCGAGGGTGCTTCCATCCCCGGCATCCGCCGCTGGCCGAAGGAATATCTACCGGTGATCTTCGAGGCCTCGCGGGTGGATCGGGTCATCGATGTCAGCCAGGACGACGCCGAAGATACCACCCGCGCCCTGGCGGCACGCGAGGGCATTTTTGCCGGCGTCTCCTCCGGTGGCGCGGTGGCTGCGGCCCTGCAGTTGTCGCGGCAGGTGGAGAAGGCCACCATCGTCGCCATCATCTGCGACCGCGGTGACCGCTACCTGTCAACCGATGTGTTTCCTGCCTGAATTCTTTTCGCCACAGAGACACAGAGACACAGAGGGCACGGAGAATCAAACGTCGTTCGTCATTCCGGGCGAAGCGTAGACCCGGAATCCAGCAACACGCTTGGGGTAAGCACTGGATTCCGGCTTTCACTGGAATGGCGTGATATTTGCCGGCAATATTTTTCTCCGTGTCTTCTGTGCCTCTGTGGCAAAAATCCTGATGTAAAAGTGATGTAAAACCATGTCCAAACGCCGCAAGAAACTCCCTGAGCCTCGCACCGCCACCATCGATGACATGGCCCACGATGGTCGTGGCATCGCCCATGTCGAGGGCAAGACCGTGTTCATCCATCGCGCTCTGCCCGGTGAGGAAGTCCTGTTCCGCTATTGCCGCACGCGCGGCAAGTTCGATGAGGGCGATGTGTTGGAGGTGATCCGGCCCTCGCCGCAACGGGTCGAGCCGCGCTGCGCCCATTTTGGCATCTGCGGTGGCTGTAGTCTGCAGCACCTGGGGGCGGAGGATCAGATCGTGGCCAAGCAACAGCGCTTGCTGGACAACCTGCGCAAGATCGGCCGTGTCGAGCCGGAGATGGTGTTGCCGCCATTGACCGCCGGCAGCTGGGGCTACCGTCGCAAGGCGCGCCTGGGGGTGAAGTACATGCGCCGTGACCGGGTGGTGCGGGTCGGGTTCCGTGAGCGCAGCAGCGCCTTTCTCGCCAATTTGCAGCGCTGTGAGGTGCTGCATCCACGCATCGGTGAGCATATCGATACACTGTCCGCACTGGTGGGCCGGCTCAGTATCAAGGATCAGATCCCGCAGATCGAAGTGGCTGTGGGTGATGACGCACAGGGATGCGCCAGTGCCGCGCTGGTCTTTCGTCATCTCGCCGATCTTAGCGAGGGGGATCTCGATCTGTTGCGCGATTACGGCCGTGAGCGTCGGCTGTTGATCTTTCTGCAATCGGGCGGGCCACAGACCATCGCTCGCCTGTGGCCGGAGGAGGACACTGTACTCAGCTACTATCTGCCTGACTATGACGTGAAAATGCAGTTTCGCCCTACCGATTTCACCCAGGTCAACGCCGAACTGAACCAAAAAATGATTGCCCGTGCCATTGAACTGCTCGACCCGCAGCCGGGCGAGCGCATCCTCGACCTGTTTTGCGGCCTGGGCAATTTTTCTCTGCCGTTGGCGCGTCGGGCCGATCATGTGGTCGGTGTCGAAGGTGACGCCGGGTTGGTGCAGCGTGCACGGGATAATGCGTTGCGCAACGGCATCGATAACGTGGCATTCCACACCGCCGATCTCACTGGGGATCTTGGTCTCGAACCCTGGTATGGCGAGGGTTTTGACAAGATGTTGCTGGATCCGCCGCGCAGCGGTGCGCCGGTGGTGGTGGCGAATCCGCCGAAACCGCTGCTGAAACGCATTGTCTATGTCTCCTGCGATCCCGCCACCCTGGCCCGCGATGCCGGCACCCTAGTGCACGAGCAGGGCTATCGCCTCGTCAGCGCCGGCGTGATGGACATGTTCCCGCACACCGGACACGTCGAATCCATCGCTCTGTTCGAACTCGGCAGGCAATAGTTTCCTGGGGTGCAGGAGGAAATTTGCCCCGCCACGCTTATTCACATCCTCCGAATCGGTGCTATCTTGAGATGTAGCTATTCAGCACAAAAGGCACAATACAGAGAATGCATCAATGGGATGAACATCGGGGGGAGGCACGGGTTAATGCGGCAAAACTCCATTTCTTTCGCCATCGAGCAATTTCAGGGCCGTCGTGCGCACGGCGCACGCTACGGGCAGGTGTAGTGTGCGCTGTGCGCACAAGATGGCTATCCAATTCCTCTGTGAACTCTGTGTCTCTGTGGTGAGCTGAATAACGATCTTGAGACTATGCATCGACATATCGACCGAGGAGAAGCACATGGCCCAAAGCCCAGACCCGGAGATAGGCAATTGGTACCGTGGTCTCAATGGCCTGATATTTCGTGTCGTTGCCATTGATGACGATGACGCCACCGTCGAGATCCAGCATTTCGAAGGTGA
>JALTPW010000326.1 GCA_026999335.1 Chromatiales bacterium | reverse complement strand
TCGCCCTGGTGTTTTCCGGTGGCGGTGAAAATGGAAGAAACCTGGTCGATTGAGCGTAGTCGCAAAACATTAGGCGGCGAAGTACCCAAGTTTAGAGGTGATATGTTCAAGCCAGATCAACTGGGCGCCAGCTATGGCATTGAAGAATGAACATAACCCCGACAATTCGCAAACCCTTTCTTATCGGCCTTTTTGTTTTCTTATTACCCAGCGCAGGAGCCACCATGAGCCTGATCCCCCCCATGCCCCCCGGCAATGAACTGAAAGCACTGCTGCAAGATGTGCCGCAACTCAACCGGAAACTGGAACAAGACCCGACGCTGCTCAATAGTACCCGCCTGAAAGAAATGGATCTCAGTGGTCTGGTGGTGAAAAACACCACACTCAAGAACCTCAAATGGCACAACATCAAGCTGGTCAACGCCGTATTTGAGGACGTGACCATCGAAGACAGCCAGTGGGTGGGCGTGCGCTGCAAGGACTGTACCCTGCGCAATGTCACCTTCAGCAAAGTCACCCTGGATCAGGATCGGCAAATCAAGGAAGGTGGCAGCAACTTCATCAACGGCGTCATGGATGATGTGCGTTTTATTGATAGTCGATTGCTGGATGTAATGATCGATGAACTAGAACCCAGTCGCCTGACCTTCGAGCGGGTCACGCTGAAAAATGATGACTCTGGTGAAGCTTGGCAGGATATGGGTTTCATCCATCATAGCGTGATTCATGTCACGATCAAGGATTCAACTATCTACTATCCCAATATGGGGCGTCTGCGCTACCCTTCCGAAATCATCATCGAAAACAGCCATATCGAAGAAGGTTCATTGGGCGACCGCCTCAAACGCCTGGAAATCCGCAACAGCCATTTTGAGGGTGCCGGGCCCGGCTATGCGGATTATGTCTATATTGCGGATTCGAAAGTAGATATAGGCTTGCCAGAAGCGCGTTTTATTCACTTCAAAAATAATGAATACCTGGAAAACAGTCAGGCTTCATCTGGTATTGGCCACGTCAGTACTGCCGTGATAGATGGTTGCAAAAACATCTTTGACGTAAGTTTTTTCGAATCTCATATAGCCAACCTGTACATCAGAGACTGCACCCTTAAAGACCCTTACTTCAAGAACTCCAAAATTGGCCTCATACAACTCTGTAACGTAACCATTTCCCGCAATCCTGAAGATCCTATTAACGGTGACCTAAATCAGATGGCCTGGGACAAAGCCAGCATCCGCCAGGCCCAATTCCACAACGTCACCTTCAATGGCCCCTTTCCAGTCAAAAACCTCCGCATCGGCCACCTGCAAAG
>JALTPW010000325.1 GCA_026999335.1 Chromatiales bacterium | reverse complement strand
CGTCTTGACATGTATGCGGGGAAAGGACTGGTCATCACCTTCATGTCCTCTTGGTGCCCCTGCTCAAACGAGTCCATTCCACTGATAAAAGAAGCTTATTTTAAACATCGGGACGATGACGTGGTCTTTCTCATGATCGGCATCCAGGATGCCGGATCAAAGTTTGAAAAATTCGTCGCAAAATGGCAGGTGCCATTTTCCGCAGGCTATGACGAAGACGACAAGATTGCCAGAAACTACGGCGTTGGCTCCCCGCCAACGACGATTTTCATCGATAAAAACGGCATCGTGAAGCGGGCTTTCTACGGAAATATCGCGGATAAGGTAAAAGAATTTCCACTCTGGGTAGAGGAGATACGGTAATGGGAGGTGGCAGCGCACTGTGGGGAGGATTCAGCTCTTTTTTTTCCATCTGGCAAATATGTATTCTCCAGATCAGTCCATTTGTTATTGCTTTTTTTCTCGGTCTGTATCTGGCAACCCTTGAGCAACAACCCAATGCGGGTATACGCCCATGGGTTGTTGTTCCCTATGCCGCCTATATCGTGGGTTTCTGTGTATTTTATTCCCTGTTAATTGCTTCCGGGTTAACCATCAGCCGCTCTATCCTCTATCATATCGGCGATCTGAGAGTGGTTTCGGGCTTCATTATTCTCCTTGTGGCATTGTATCTGATTTTTCTCAACCGGCTGTCTTTCCTAGGCAAACGGCACAGCCCTGTCATGTCGAGCGTGCTTTCCCTGCTGATAGGAATGACCTTCGCCATCATCTATTCGCCCTGTATCACGCCAACCCTCTCTGAGATCATGGGTCTGGCGGCGCAGCGGGGAACGGCCATCGAGGGCTGGTTTTTGGCGTTTTTTTACGGGCTCGGCATCAGCCTGGCTCTGGGGGTAACGACCCTCGCCCTCATCCTGCTCTTCAGGGGGCGCCGGCTGGTCAGGCACCATGCCCGTCTGATCATCGGCATCTGCGGCCTCATCGTACTCGTGCCGGCGCTGCTGAACATTACTGGCCAGATGCGGCACTACAAGGCCTTTTTTCTCGGCCTTCTGGTGTGACATGGCGGCCGGTAAGGGACTAAAAAAACAGGTTCTTGGTGTCGTGCTTATCGGCCTTGGGGCCATCACCACACTCTTGTCCAGAGTGATCGGGTTTGAGCTGGATGTTTTTTATCTGGTTATCAGCGCCGTCGGTGCTGGCCTGATTCTCGTCGGAGTCCTGCAAAAAAGATCCATGCCTTGATGGCAAAGGGTCGGTGCTGTCCCCTAACAACACATCGTCATGCCGGGTTTGACCGGCATCCAGGAAGTCA
>JALTPW010000324.1 GCA_026999335.1 Chromatiales bacterium | reverse complement strand
GTCGCTGGGCAAGGCCTTCAATATCCCCAACTTCGGCCCCATGGGCCTGTATCCCTTTTGGCGTCACGCGGTGTACAGCGCTGCCCTGTGCCAACGTCTATCCTATTGCATCTCCGGCCCACAACGCCTGCAACCCGGCATGGCCTTTCTCGCCGGCCTGCTACACAACTTCGGCGTGTTACTGGTAGCTCACCTGTTCCGTCGCGAGGCATTGCAACTGGCACAGCGAATCGAGGCCGATGCAGAGCGCCCGGTCATCGATATCGAACGCGAAATGCTCGGCGCCGATCATCCGGAGATCGGCGCCTGGCTGTTGCAGCACTGGAATCTGCAGGAAGAGATCGTGACCTCTGTGGCAGAGCACCATCACCCTCAATACACCGGCAAACATGCTGGCTATGCCCACACCGTGCTGGTGGCCGACCGTCTACTCAAGCGGCACGATATTGGCGATGCGGAATCCGATGAACTGCCGGAGGAGCTGCTCACCGCCCTGGGTCTGTCTGTTGAGGATGCCGAGACCGCATTAGAGGCCACCATCACCGCCGGCCCGGATCTCGAATTACTGGCCCGTCAGTTTCCCGCTTGACCCGCCTCAGACCACCATTCCGCCCAGCGGTAATTTGACATCGGCATTTTGCAGCGGGAATGGTATGTTGCCCTTATCTGGTCTTAGTCTCAGGAGGGCTTCACCACCATGCCGGGCAGCCGTTTTTCACTTGAAGTCCAACCCCGCATCCCCCCCAGGATCGGCCGTCTCGAAGAGCTGGCCAACAACCTGCTTTACACTTGGGATCGCAATGTACGCTCGCTGTTTTATCGCCTGGACACGGACTTATGGGAACAGGTGGGCCACAGCCCCAAGCTGTTTCTGCGCCGCGTCGCCCAGCAGCGGCTGGAAAAGGCCGCCGAAGACCGCATCTTTCTTGATGATTATTACCGCGCACTGACGGCCTACGATAATTACCTGCAGCAACCCCCGGCCTCAGAGGCCGGCCTGCTCGACCCCAAACACGATCTGGTAGCCTATTTTTGCGCTGAATTCGGGCTGCACGAAAGTCTACCCATCTATTCCGGTGGCCTCGGCATTCTCGCTGGCGACCACTGTAAGGCCGCCAGCGACATGGGTGTGCCCTTTGTCGCCATCGGTCTGCTCTACCGACAGGGCTATTTCCGCCAAACCATCGACAATCACGGCAATCAGGACGCTCACTACGCCACCACCGATTTCCACGACCTGCCGTTGACCCCCGCCACCAATACCGAGGGCCAGGAAATCCGCGTCACGGTGCAGGCCAATGCCCACGACATCCAGGTCAAGGTCTGGCAGGCTCAGGCCGGACGCATCTGCCTGTATTTGCTGGATACGGATCTGCCGGAAAACAGCGAGCAGGATCGCTCCATCACCTATCGCCTCTACGGCGGCGACAAGAGCACCCGCATCCAGCAGGAGATCGTCCTCGGCATTGGCGGCGTGCGTGCCCTACTCGCACTGGGCCTCAAGCCGACCGTATGGCACATCAACGAGGGCCACTCCGCTTTTCAGATATTGGAACGCTGCCGGCAGTTCACCCATACCGGCATGGATCAGACCCAGGCCCTGGAACAGGTGGCAGCGGGCACCGTATTCACGACCCATACACCGGTGCCGGCCGGCCATGACATCTTTGACCGCCACACCATCGAACACTACCTGGGTAGCTACATCCCGCAACTGGACATGGATATCGATACCTTCATGGCCCTCGGCGAGAGCGCCGACCACAACAAGGGCAATTTCAATATGACCTCGCTGGCGCTGCGCGGCTCACGCTTTCACAACGGCGTATCGCGCATCCACGGCAAGTTCGCGGCAAAGATGGAGAGTTATATCTGGCCTCAGGTGCCCACCGAGGAAAACCCCATCGGCCACATCACCAACGGTGTGCATGTGCCCACCTTCCTCGCCCGCGAGTGGGTCAACCTGCTCGATGTGCGCTACCCACAGTGGCGTAACGAACTCAACAACGCCGATTACTGGAAGATCATCGACGAAATTCCCGACCATCGTTACTGGAGCCTGCGCCAGTCGCTGAAAAGCGAGATGCTGGAAGGCGTGCATCGCCGCGCCCTGCATCAGCACCACCGCAACGGCTGCAGCGAGGCACAGATCAAGCGCCTGCTAAAACACATCGAACCCACCGATACCAATACACTGATCATGGGCTTTGCGCGTCGCTTCGCCACCTACAAGCGCGCCGCGCTACTGTTCTCCGATCCGCAACGCCTATCGCGCCTGCTCAACGACCCGCAGCGGCCAGTGATCCTGATCTTCGCCGGCAAGGCCCATCCCAAAGATCAGCCGGGACAGGCGCTGATCCGCACCATCTATGAATTTTCCCGCCAGCCCGATTTCGAGGGCCGGGTGCTGCTGCTGGAGGGCTACGATATGTCGCTGGCACGCAAACTGGTGACCGGTGTCGACGTGTGGCTCAACACACCGGAATATCCCATGGAGGCCAGCGGCACCTCGGGTGAAAAGGCAGGTATCAACGGCGCGATCAATCTCAGTGTGCTGGACGGCTGGTGGGGAGAGGGTTTTCGGGGCGACAATGGCTGGGGCATCACCCCGCATGGGGCGGAATTTGAACCCGTCTATCGCGACCAGGAAGAGGCCAAGGATCTGCTCGACATCATGGAAAAAGAGGTTATTCCGCTTTACTACGACCACAATGGCCGCGGTTATTCAGAGGGCTGGGTACGCATGTCCAAGGCCTCCATGCGCACCACCATTCCACATTTCAATGCCCAGCGCATGATGCGCGATTATGTACAACAGATGTATGGCCCGGCCGCTCGCCATCAGGCGCGCATGGCGGAAAGCGACTTTTCCGGCGCCGCCGAACTTGCCCGCTGGAAGACGATGATTCACAAGGCCTGGCCCGGTGTCCGCCTTCGCCAGCTCGAAAAGCCGCCCACACAGGTCAAGAGCGGTGAAAACATCCCCCTGCGTATCGCCGCTAATCTCAACGGACTGCAGGCGGAAGATGTCATCGTGGAATGCCTGGTGGGAACCGAAGACGGTACTGGCGATTTCACCCTCCGGGAGAACTACGCCCTGAACCCGGACGGCGTCACGGATGCCGGCGAAACCGTCTTCAAGCTGGATCTCAGCCCGGATCTGTCCGGTCTGCAGTATTACCAGCTGCGCATCCACCCCTTCCATCCACTGCTGGCACATCGCTTTGAAACGGGCGACATGATCTGGCTGTAGTCTATTCCGTAGAGACTCTATTCCCCGTCCAGCCATATCCACTGCGGAGGGTGGGCTATGCCCTGCGGCCCATCCATACCACCACGAAGTTCATGAAGAATTTTTCCACCACCGGGAAATCTATTACGCGTAGGAGCGGGCCATGCCCGCGATAGAGATTTATTGCCACAGAGGCACAGAGAACACGGAGGAGACAATATTATTAGTCTCCATACTCTGTGCCTCTGTGGCGAAATTTGGAACCCATCGCGGGCATGGCCCGCTTCTACGTACACGGCTCTGCTGTCAACGTCGAGCCAGTCTCTGTACACAGGCTACATTCA
This sequence comes from Chromatiales bacterium, assembly GCA_026999335.1. Taxonomy (GTDB): domain Bacteria; phylum Pseudomonadota; class Gammaproteobacteria; order SZUA-152; family SZUA-152; genus DRQN01. The sequence goes on along the minus strand of JALTPW010000324.1, from coordinate 8,461 downwards.
CCTGATCAGACCGTCTCTCGCCAGCCGGCAGATTAGGATTCGTCCCCCAACCGTGATCCGTGGGGTGGGCTCCGCCCACCAATACAGACCTCTAACGTAAGAACGGTTCGTCAGCCCCGGGGGGCACGTCCGTACAGACGCACCAGGTGTTCCACACGACTGTTCAAGTCCACCGGCACCTGATCCCAGCTGAAACGCCAACGCCAGTTACCTTCCGGCTCACCCGGCACATTCATGCGCGCCTCGCTGTCGAGGCCCAGGAAATCCTGTAACGGCACCACCGCCAGCCGCGCCGTAGAGGCCATGGCGGCACGAATCAACCCCCACGGCAGGGAGGCGGCATTGCAGCCCAGGTAATCACAGATGTAGTGCTTGCTGTCATCGCTGAGCTGCTGCACCCAGCCCGGCGTGGTGTCATTGTCATGGGTGCCCGTGTAAACCACAGCGTTTTTGCGATGATTATGCGGCAGATAGGGGTTCTCAGGGCCGCCGTCGAAGGCAAACTGCAGGATCTTCATACCGGGGAAGTTCCAGCATTCCCGCAGGGCTTCCACCTCCGGCGTGATCACGCCCAGGTCTTCAGCCACCACCGGCAGGTAGGGAAAAGCCGCCTGCAGGGCCTTGAACAGGGCATTGCCCGGGCCCGCCACCCAGTGACCATCAATGGCCGTCTCGGCATCGCTGCGGATGGACCAGTAGGCCTCAAAACCGCGGAAGTGATCGATGCGTACCAAGTCGAACAGCTCCAGCGCGGTGCGCATGCGCTTGATCCACCACAGATAGCCATCCTCGGCCATGCGATCCCAGCAGTAGTGCGGATTGCCCCAGCGCTGCCCGGTGTCGGAAAAATAGTCCGGCGGCACGCCGGCAATGGTAATGGGTTGACCATCGTCATTGAGATCGAAATATTCACGGTGCGCCCACACCTCGGCGCTGTCGTGGGAGACGAAGATGGGCATGTCGCCAAACAGGTCGATGTCGCGAGCATTGGCATAACGCTTCAACGCCAGCCACTGACGAAAGAACACGAACTGTTCGAAGCGAACCTGCTCGACACAGGGCTGCAGGCGCTCACTGACCTCGGCCAGGGCCTGATTGTCACGATCACGCAAGGCCTGCGGCCACTGGAACCAAGGCGCCTGCTGGAAGTCGTGACGCAGTGCCTCGTAAGTGGCGTAATCGTCCAGCCAGGCGCGGTGGCGCTCACAAAAATCACGCAACTCCTGCCGCTCATGTTCACTGGCGCGCGCCACGAAACCTTCGTAGGCGGCATCCAGTCTGACCTGTCGCGAAGCATGGTCAGGCAGGCTCTTGTCGTCCAGCCAACCCCACTCACGCAACAGATCGAGACCGATGAGATTGGGATTGCCGGCATGCACCGAGGTGCTCATGTAGGGTGACAGATCATCCAGAGTCGGCCCCAGAGGCAACACCTGCCAGACACCGATTTTCGCCGCCTGCAGAAAGTCCACGAAACGGTAGGCCTCGGGGCCCAGAGTGCCCAACAGTTCGTGGCCGGCCTCGGAGGCCGTGGCAGGTAGCGAAGTGGGGTGCAACAGGATGCCGGCACGCCGGCGGGAGAGAACGGGATGAGTCACAAATATTCCTTGTTAATACATAAAGCAGCTCAGTGATCGGAACCCCGACGCATGACACCACCGGTCTGGGGTTGCCCACCACCACGGGCAAACACGTGTGACAAGTATTCCGGCAGTTCTTCGCCCAACAGAAAATAGAGGGCAGAAAGCTGGCTGCGGAACAACCGCTCGAAGTCCCTCACCGCCTCGGCCGGGTTGTAGTCGCCAAACCACCAGAACCAGTCCGAGCCCTCACAGATGGCCAGCTGACGTTCGGCGGCCCGGTGCTGCTCATCCGTGAGCCGCCCGCTGGCAATCACCTTGTCGAAACAGCGCTTGGCGTCGCCGAGCATGTCCCAAGCACGGTTCTTATCGGCATCGCCAATCCAGGTGGAAAAAGTGCCATACACCCAACTGCCGGCCACCAGGCGGGAAACATTTGCTGTCGGCGGGTCATCCTGCAGTATTTCCGCATAGGTGGTCAGATTCAGACGTGGATGATTGGCCAACCCCCGGTAGAGTGCTTCAAGAAAGTAGTAACCGTTTTCTGGATAGTACTCCCAAGCATTTTCGCCATCGAGGATGATGGACACCACTGTGCCCGGCCGACTCTCACAGGTATCGGCGATATTGTTCAAATGCGCCAGCAGATTGCCTACAGCATCATCGGCATGCCAGTCGGAAAAATTGAATCCGATCAGATCCGACAAACCGTCGTCGCGGAAAAAGCAGGTAACGTCGTTGTCGGCCACCGTATAAGCGCGATGCAGGACGTGGTTTTCATCTTCGGGAAGATCGCTCTTGGCCTGCGCCAGACTGTTACGCAGCACGTTTTCACCGCTGGCGATCCAGCGAAAACCCGCCTCCTGGTAAAAGGGTATGGACTCGGTGCTGACGCTGCCCTCGGCCGGCCAGCAGCCGGTGGGGCGGAAACCGAAATAATGCTCGAAGGTCTTGATGCCTTCGCGTATGTGCCAGCGCACACGCTCTTCGCCACCGGGGTATTTGCCCAGCAGGGGCAACTGCACATCCGGCATCGCCTCACGGGCCGATTCCAGATCCAGTAACAGGGGCACGATGGGGTGGGCATAGGGAGTGACCGACAGCTCTACCCGGCCCTGCTCGGCGAGGCGGCGGTAGCGGCCGATGACACCGGACAATAATTCACCGATGATCTCCATCAGCGCGCGCCGGTCACGCAGACTGAAATCACAGCCTTTTTCGATCAGCATCTGCACGCGCTGGTTTTCACGCCGCACGGTCTCGCCCAACCAGGCGAGGTGATACCACATCAGCAGATCGATCAGAAATTGCTCGCTGATATAAATACCGGATTCAGGGTGCTCCAGAAAACAGCGCGCCATGTCCGCCAAACGACTGTAGGGGACATAACGATTGATCAGGGTCTTTTCATTGGCACGCAGGCACTGGCCGAGCAGCTCCAGCCGCTCACCGGCCTCGGTGGGCAGCACCGGATTGGCCAATGCCGCCAGCAGGGGATCACGGATGCGCTGTCCGTCAGACAAAAAGCCCTCGACCTGGCGGGCGTAGTCGTCCAACTGCTCCAACAGCGTGGGGGCGAAATTGATCACCGCGCGCGCCTGTGGCTCGGCCTCGAGATGGGCCGCCATGTCGGTGTAATCCTTGATCGCGTGCAGATAGGTCCAGGGGAGTTGATATTCACCCTTAGGACGGTCGCAATACTGCGGCTGGTGCATGTGCCAGAACAGCACCACGTTCAGCATTGATGCTTTGGGGGGATTTTCATCGGACATAGTGTAGTTCCTGACCCAGCATTTCGGGCACAACCAGCGTCACACCATTGGGCGTGACATGAAAACGTTTGGCATCTTCGGCCGGATTTTCGCCAATCACGGTGCCTTCGGGAATCTTGCAGCCCTGGTCGATAATCGCCTTTTTGATACAGCTGTGCCGGCCGATCTCCACATTGGGCAGGATCACGCTGTCGTTTATCGTGCTGAAGGAATTGACCCGCACATTGGAAAACAACAATGAATGGCGCACCAGCGCACCCGACACCACGCAACCGCCGGACACCATGGAGTCCACCGCCATGCCACGGCGGTCTTCGTCATCGAAGACGAACTTGGCCGGTGGCAGCTGGCCTTGATAGGTCCAGATCGGCCAGGCGTCATCATACAGATTGAGTTCGGGCGTAACACCGATAAGTTCCAGATTGGACGCCCAGTAGGCATCCACCGTGCCCACATCGCGCCAGTAGCCCTGGCTGCCGGTCTGCACGTCACAAAAAGCATAGGCAAAGGTGCGATAGCGCTCCATGGCCATCGGTACAATATCATTGCCAAAGTCGTGCGAGGAACCCGGGGTGTCGGCATCGCGCAGCAGCTGCTCGATGAGGAAATCAGTATTAAAGATGTAGATGCCCATGGAGGCCAGCGCCACGTCGTCCCGGCCCGGCACCGGCTGCGGCGTCGAAGGTTTTTCGATAAAATCGGTGACGCGGCCATCCTCGGTCACGGACATGACGCCAAAACCCTTGGCCTCTTCCAGCGACACCTGCAGCGCACCGACGGTGAGATCCGCGTTGTTTTCCACATGCTGGGCCAGCATGGGGCCGTAGTCCATCTTGTAGACGTGATCGCCGCCGAGAATCAGCACATACTTGGGGGTATGATTGCGGATGATGTCAATATTCTGGTAGATGGCGTCGGCAGTGCCCACATACCAGTTTTCCTCGATGCGCTGCTGGGCCGGCAACAGCTCCACGAACTCGCCAAACTCACCGCGCAGGAAACCCCAGCCCTGCTGCACATGCAGGATCAGCGAGTGGGCCTTGTACTGGGTCAGCACACCGACGCGGCGAATACCGGAATTGATGCAGTTGGACAACGGGAAATCGATGATGCGAAATTTGCCGCCAAAGGGAATGGCGGGCTTGGCGTGCCACTTGGTCAATTGCTTGAGACGGGAACCTCGCCCACCGGCCATGATCAGGGCCAGGGTGTCGCGCGTAATCCGGCTGACAAATCTCAACGATTGCTGCTCATTCATAACCACTTCTCCTGATTGAAGGGCACGTCTAATAATACCCAGATCCTGCAAGTGCTCGCATTCACTCAGCACTAGCGCTTGATCCGTAGAGCGATATGAAACTTCTCGACAATCACAAAGCGTGACGCCACTACCCCCTTACCTTTATCATGTTAGCACCAACAGCCGCGTGTTCCGCAGGTATTTTTTGTGCAGACCGGCCACGTCTTCCACCAGGTACCGCATCTCATGAGCGCCACTTCCGCCTTCTCCCCATCACAGATCAGCAAGATTCTCGAGGCCCGCCACCACGATCCCTTCGAAGTCCTCGGCCACCACAAAATAGGCAAGGACGATGTCGTCTGCGTATTCCAGCCACGGGCGAAAAAGGTCACCCTGGAGGGCGGGCGCGCCATGCAACGCTATCAGAAGACCGACCTGTTCCTGTGGCGCGGTGACGGCAAGACACTGCCCAGGCCCTACACCATCACCTGGATTGACGACACCGGCAACAGCCACCGGCGCATCGATCCCTATTGCTTCGGCCCACAGCTCGGCGACTTCGACATGCATCTGTTCGCCGAAGGCACCCATCTACACGCCTACCGTTTCCTCGGCGCCAATCCAAAGACCGTCGACGGCGTTGACGGCGTGCTCTTCGCCACCTGGGCACCCAATGCCCAGCGTGTCAGCGTGGTGGGCGAATTCAACGACTGGGACGGCCGCTGCCACCCCATGCGGGTACGCGGCGGCAGCGGCATCTGGGAACTGTTCCTGCCCGGCGCTGGCGAGGGGGCCCATTACAAGCTCGAGATCCGTGACCAGCACGGCCATCTGCACCTCAAGGCCGACCCCTATGGCCGCGCCTTCGAACTGCGCCCAAGTACCGCAAGCCGCATCACTGCCGATAGCCGTTACCGATGGAACGACGCCAACTGGCAACAACACCAACAACAGCTCGACTGGCTGCACGCACCCCTGTCCATCTATGAGTTGCACCCCGGCTCCTGGCAGCGCGACGACAACGGCGACTTCCTCGACTACCGCACCCTGGCGCACCGCCTGGTCGGCCATGCCCGCCACCTGGGTTTCACCCACATCCAGCTGTTGCCCATCACCGAGCATCCACTGGATGCCTCCTGGGGCTACCAGACCACCGGCTACTTCGCCCCCACCAGCCGTTTCGGTTCGCCCGACGACTTCCGCTACTTCGTCGACCACTGCCATCAGCACGGCATCGGCGTACTCATGGACTGGGTGCCGGCGCATTTTCCCAAGGACGCCCACGGCCTGGCGCGTTTCGATGGCAGCGCCCTGTACGAACACGAAGACCCGCGCAAGGGTGAGCACCAGGACTGGGGCACGCTGATCTACAACTACGGCCGCAACGAAGTCAAAAGCTTCCTGCTCTCCAGCGCCATCTACTGGCTGGAGGAATTCCACATCGACGGCCTGCGCGTGGACGCCGTGGCCTCCATGCTCTACCTCGACTATTCGCGCGACGACGGCGAATGGCTGCCCAACATCTACGGCGGCAACGAAAACCTCGAGGCCATCGACTTCATCCGCCACATGAACACGGTGATCCACGAGCACCATCCCGGCTGCCTGACCATCGCCGAAGAATCCACCTCCTGGCCGCAGGTCTCGCGTCCCACCTGGCTGGGCGGACTGGGCTTCAGCATGAAGTGGAACATGGGCTGGATGCACGACACCCTGACCTATTTCAGCAAGGATCCCATCCATCGCCACTACCACCATCAGCAGCTCACCTTTGGCCTGCTGTACGCCTTCACAGAAAATTTCGTGCTGCCTTTTTCCCACGACGAAGTGGTACACGGCAAAGGCTCCCTGCTGGCCAAAATGCCCGGCGACGAATGGCAGAAATTCGCCAACCTGCGCCTGCTCTACACCTACATGTACACCTACCCGGGCAAGAAGCTGCTGTTCATGGGTTGCGAATTCGGCCAGGGTCGCGAATGGGATTTTGACGCCAGCCTCGACTGGTACGTGCTCGACTATCCGTCACACCACGGCGTGATGGATCTGCTCAAGGATCTCAATCACCTGTACCGCGATATACCGGCCCTGCACCAATTCGATTTCGACGCCCAGGGCTTCGAGTGGATTGACTGCAACGATGCCGCGCAATCCACCATCAGCTACCTGCGCAAGTCCGCTGACAGCTTCGTGGTGGTCATCCTCAACTTCACCCCCGTGGTGCGCGAAAACTACCGTATCGGTCTACCCGCCGGCGGTGAATGGCGCGAACTGATGAACTCCGACTCCGAGTTTTACGGTGGCAGCAACACCGGCAACGGCAGCCCCATCGTCGCCGAGGAACAGGCATGGATGAACCGTCCCTGGTCCGTGGAACTGACCCTGCCGCCGTTGGGCGCACTCATCCTGACCCCTGTCTGATCACAGTTAGACAGCCATCCGAACAATAAAACGATCCGTACCATGTCGAAGATTCTGTTTGTCACCAGTGAAGCCCACCCACTGACCAAGACCGGTGGTCTGGCCGACGTCAGCGGCAGCCTGCCCGCAGCGCTGAAATCCCTCAATCATGCCGTGCGCCTGATCCTGCCCGCCTATCCGGCGGCAAAAGAAAAGGCCGGGCCGCTGAAATGCATCAGCAGAATTCGTCTACCCGGCTCACAAGAAGAAATAAAGATCCTCGAAGGCCGCCTGCCCGGCAGCCGGGTGTTCGTCTGGCTGGTGGACTACCCCCCGGCCTTCATGCGTGACGGCAACCCCTATCTCGATTCGAACGGTCACGACTGGCCCGACAATCCCGAACGTTTCGCCCTCTTCTGCCGTATCGTCGGTGAAATCGCCATGGGCCGTGCCGGGCTGAACTGGCGTCCGGACATCGTGCACTGTAACGACTGGCAGACCGGCCTGGTACCGGCCCTGCTGAGTCTGGAGAGCGAACCTCCGGCCAGCCTATTCACCATTCACAACCTCGCCTACCAAGGCATGTTTCCCGCCGAGGTCTTTTTCCGCCTGGGTCTGCCGCCACAGCTGTGGCACTTCAAGGGCCTGGAATTTCACAACCACCTGTCCTTTATCAAGGGCGGGCTGGCCTATGCGGACAAACTCACCACCGTCAGCCCCACCTATGCGCGGGAAATCCAGACTGCGGAATTCGGCTACGGCCTCGACGGCCTGCTACGCCACCGCACCGCCGACCTGCACGGCATCCTCAACGGCATCGATCTCGACGAATGGAACCCGGCGACTGATCCACACATTGACTGGCACTACACTGCCAAACGCTTCAGCGCAAAACAGCACAACAAGCGCGCCCTACAGGCAGAATTTGGCCTGCCCGAGAGCGACGACTTATTGTTAGGCTCGGTGGGCCGCCTGGTGGAACAGAAGGGTGTGGATCTGATTCTCGACAGCATCGACCGGCTGGTCGAGTTGCCTGTGCAACTGGCCCTGCTGGGCAGTGGCGAGGCCCACTTCGAGGCCGCCCTGCAAGATGCCGCTGCACGTCATCCACACAAGTTCAGCGTTAAACTGGGCTATAGTGAACGCCTCGCCCACCGTGTCGAGGCTGGCGCCGACGCCTTCCTCATGCCCTCGCGCTTCGAGCCCTGCGGCCTCAACCAACTCTACAGCCTGCGCTATGGTACGCCTCCCCTCGTACACGCCGTGGGAGGCCTGGCCGACACGGTCGTCGACGCCACCGCCGAGGCCATCAAGCAAAAAACCGCTACTGGCTTCTGTTTCTACTACGCCAGTAGTGATGCCCTGCTGCGCACCATTGATCATGCATTGGAGCTCTATGCACAGACGCCGAAATGGCGTTCAGTGGCACGCACCGGCATGGCACAGGTGTTCGACTGGCGCAGCAGCGCACG
>JALTPW010000323.1 GCA_026999335.1 Chromatiales bacterium | reverse complement strand
GGCGCCACCCACTCGGTGGTGTTCGGTGGCTTTTCTGCCGAATCGCTGAAGGATCGTATCGAGAACGCCGGTGCGAAGGTCGTGATCACCGCCGACGGTGGTCATCGCGGCGGTAAGGTGGTGGCCCTCAAGGCCGCCACCGATGACGCCCTCAGTCGTGGCTGCGAGAGCATGGAAAAGGTGGTGGTACTGAAACGCGCCGGCAACACCGTGACCCTGCAGGACGGCCGCGACGTCTGGTGGCACGACCTGGTCGAAGGACAGAATGAGACCTGTGAGCCAGTGTGGGTCGATGCCGAGCACCCCCTGTTCCTGCTCTACACCTCCGGCTCCACCGGCAAGCCCAAGGGTGTCCAGCACGCCAGCGCCGGCTACCTGCTCAACGCCATCACGACCATGAAGTGGGTATTCGATATCCGCAACGACGACGTCTTCTGGTGCACCGCCGACGTGGGCTGGATCACCGGCCACACCTACGTCGCCTATGGCCCACTGGCAGTGGGCGCCACCCAGATCATTTACGAAGGCGCCCCCACGGTGCCGGACATGGGCCGTTTCTGGAAAATCTGCCAGGATCACAAGGCCACCATCTTCTACACCGCACCCACCGCCATCCGCGCCCTGATGAAGGCCGGTGACCACATCCCCGCGCAATACGACCTGTCCAGTCTGCGCCTGCTGGGCACCGTCGGTGAGCCCATCAATCCCGAGGCCTGGATGTGGTACCACCGCGTTATCGGCGGCGAGCGCTGCCCTATCGTCGACACCTGGTGGCAGACCGAGACCGGCGCCCACATGATCGCGCCCATTCCCGGCGCCGTGACCACCAAGCCCGGCTCCTGCACCTTGCCCTTACCCGGCATTGCCATCGATATCGTCGACCCCGATGGCCAACCCATCAGCGAACCCAACCAAGGCGGCGTACTGGTGATCAAGAAACCCTGGCCGTCCATGATCCGCACGGTATGGGGCGACGACCAGCGCTATTACGATACCTACTGGGGCATGTACGACGGCAGGTATTATGTGGCCGGTGACAATGCCCGCCGCGACGAGGACGGTTATTACTGGATCATGGGCCGCATCGACGACGTGCTCAACGTCTCCGGCCACCGTCTCGGTACCATGGAGGTGGAATCCGCCCTGGTGGCCCATCCCCAGGTCGCTGAGGCCGCCGTGGTGGGTCGCCCACACGAGGTCAAGGGCGAAAGCATCTTCGCCTTCGTGGTGCTCAAGGGCGAACGCCCCGCGGACGGCATCGACGAGGAACTGACCCGGGAACTGCGCAACTGGGTCGCACAGGAGATCGGCCCCATCGCCAA
>JALTPW010000322.1 GCA_026999335.1 Chromatiales bacterium | reverse complement strand
TGCCGCCTCACTGTTGATCGCCTGGGTGGCGCGCCGCATCGGCAGACAACCGCCCGACCACTTCAAGACCTTTGGTTATAAACGCGCCGAGGTGATTGCCGCATTGATCAACCTCGTCACGCTGGTGCTGGTGGGTTTGTACCTGATCTATGAAGCCCTGTGGCGCATGGTCGAGCCACAGGTCATCGAAGGGTGGATAGTGGTTATCGTCGCCAGTGTCGCGCTGCTGATCGACATTGCCACGGCGATGCTGACCTACCGCATGTCCCGGCACAGCATGAACATTCGCGCCGCCTTTCTGCATAATGTCTCCGACGCCCTCGCCTCCGTCGGTGTGATCGTCGCTGGCAGTCTCATCCTGCTCTACGACTGGTACTGGACGGATACCGCACTGACCCTGCTGATTGCCGGCTATGTGCTCTATCAAGCCGCGACGCTGTTACCCAAGACCATCCACATCCTCATGCAGGGTGCGCCGGAAAATATTTCCATTGAGGAAGTCAGCAAGGCCATGGAGCAGGTCGAAGGTGTCTTAAATATCCACCACCTACACCTCTGGCAACTCGACGAACACAAAAATGCCCTGGAGGCACATGTCGTGATCCAGGATTTTTCTGAAACGGAAGCGATTAAAACGGCCCTGAAAGATGAACTCAAAAAGCGCTTTGCGATAACACATTCGACGTTGGAATTTGAGACCGGTCATTGTAGTGATGCGAGCCGGTCGGCATAAACGTCTTTCGTAGACCCCAACAAAGACGGGACTCAGGCGTAGTGTAACAAACAGCCCCCGTCGTCAGTTGATCAGAAACGATAACTGAAACCTACCGACAACACGTCGTTGTCATCATCCAGCGTATAGCGTTCCCAGGCAGCCTGGAAACCTATGCGGTTCGACAGATCAAAGCGCCCACCCAGACCATAGAACAGATCGGTGTCACCCGTGCTCACTGTACCGCCGGTGGGGCCGCTATTGCTCCACTTGGATCCCCAGACCAGGAAACCGAGTTTGCCAAAGACGGCAAACTTGCCAGCGAAGGGATAACTGCCAATCGCCGAAAAATCAAAACCCGATGACGAAAGGGTTTTGGTCTTACCACTAGGCTGTACCGGGCCATCCATTTCCCCAAAGGATATGTAGCCGATTTCCAGAGAAAGATTCTGATTCACCGTATAGCCACTGAAAATTTTCCAGGCCATTGCGCTGTCATACGCGCTGTTATCCGATGAAGCACTTCCCAGGCTGACACCGAAATATGAATCTCCTTTTCCGGCATAAACCACCGGAGAGACACCCAACATCGCGGCGAGGATGCTAGTCAGC
>JALTPW010000321.1 GCA_026999335.1 Chromatiales bacterium | reverse complement strand
TCGATCCGCTAGGGGGGCGTGGCGTTCAGGGGACTCGTCTGAACAAACACCAAAAACATAATTATTTATTGTAAATCGATAATTATTTGCCTATACTTTCATCCTGTAATCCTACCGAAACAAGATTGAGGCGAATGACCATGGGCGATAACGGTATAAAGAGAATACAGCGAGTGAGCGGACGGTTTTGTCGGTTTTTCATGGCGCTGATGTTCTTGATCCCTCTTTTTAATGTCTTGTATTGGGTGTTTTTTAATGATCTTCCGGCAGGATTGACCGCTGATTTACCCGCGGTGGCCAGTCAGCCTCTTTCCCCTTTCTTCCTCGCGCTGGCGCTCGCTGTCAGCTTGATTCCAATCAGTGTCGCTCTGTACGGCATCATGATTTTGCAAAGGCTTTTTTCATTGTATGAAAACGCGGTGGTTTTTTCCGTTGAAAATGTAAGATGCTTTCGCCGCCTGGGTTACACCCTGATCGCCTGGGTCATCGCCAGCATGGTCTTTATCTCGCTGATCAGCCTCATTATTTCTGCCGGCAATCCACCGGGAGAGCGGGTCGTGGTGGCCCAATTCGGTTTTTTGGATCTATTCGCCCTGATCACGGGCGCCATCGTGGTGTTGATTTCATGGGTCATGGAAGAAGGTCGCAGGCTGGGAAATGAACAGGCATACACGGTATAGAGGTCAGTGCTATTAAGTTAAGCCTGACGTTCCTTATTATCGGTTGGCGGTGACGCAGGAATCCCAACATTGTTGGTTTCGTTGGGGTTCGCAAGCTCACCACCAACCTACAAAACAGTCATAATTTTGTTTACTTAATGGCATTGGTATAGGGGTGCTTAATGGCTATTGTCGTTAATTTGGATGTCATGCTGGCCAAGCGTAAAATGCGCTCCAATCAGCTGGCTCAGTTGATCGGGATCAGCGAGCCGAATCTTTCCATTCTCAAAACAGGCAAGGCCAAGGCGATTCGTTTGACGACCCTGGATGCGATATGCCGGCATCTCGACTGCCAACCAGGTGATATTCTCGAATTTTATGATGAATGAAGTCAGAACCGATTACGAACCCGGGTGATGAACATCGCTATCTGGAACAACAGCCGCGGCTTGTCATCGTGGGCATTGTTTCAATATTTATTCATGGCGCCATCCTGTTTTTGCTCGAAACCCAACCGGATATACCATTAGCGCAAACTCCGTTGCTCACTGATACGCTACGGATCCATCTGCTTCCCCGCCCAGACCCTGTGGTGACGAAAGACCCTGAGAGGCATGAGCAAACGGCTGTTCAGGAGGAGGTCAGGGTAAAAACGCCCAAAACACCTACCGAGCAAACAAAGCCTGCCTCAAGTCCAGGGCGCCATGACCCGACAAAAGATAAAACAGAAAACAAGATAAAAGACTCAACGGCAGAACCACCCATAGCGATCCACGAGCCTGACAAGACACCAAAACCACACAGGAAACGACAAAGCGCCCAACAACTCATCACACGCAGCCTGGATATTATTCGTTCACAGGAACTGGCGGAAACGGATCCGTCACCGGCCCGGGCGTTTGGTATTCCCGCTCCGGATTGGCGTTTAAGTCTGCCGGAATCAGACCGTCGGACGATCACTGACAGCTACCGGTTGCCCTCTGGCAATATCTGGGTCAAGGTGAAATCCCCGTTGGGAGGGGATCAGTGTTTTGAAGTTAAAGAGCCTGATCCCAGCAATGAATTATCGGTCGGGGCCTGGATGTTCACCCGTTGCCAAACAAGTACTCTGTTAAGGTGATAATCCCGGGTTGAATTCATTATTATTCGTACCAACTTCCTAAGAGTATGTTTTTATTATATATTTTCATGCTCACAGCATAACCTGCCTTTGATATTGATATGAGTGACAACTACAGTGACATGTCCATGTTTGACCTGTTCCGTATGGAAACGGAAGGGCAGCTGGCGTCTCTCGGGCAGGGTTTGCTGGTGTTGGAGAAGGATTTTACCAATGACGAAGAGCTGGAGGCGCTCATGCGCGCCTCTCATTCACTAAAAGGTGCGGCACGCATGGTGGGTGTCGAGCCCGTGGTGCAGATTGCACATGTCATGGAAGATGTTTTTGTCGCCGCACAGCATCAAAAAATCACCCTCTCCAGTCCCGCTATCGATGTGCTGTTGCGGGCGACGGATCTGATCGAAACGATTGCCGGGCTCGCCGAGGAAAATATCGACGGCTGGTTTTCGCAAAACAAGGCACAGGTCGATGCCGCTGTCGATAAATTGGCACAGATCGTCGCCGCAGAGCTTGTTGTGGATGAGCCGGCCTCATCCGCCCCGTTGCTGGCGGAGGGGCCTGCCGATCCGGCTGAAATACCGGTGTTCGCTGGGGAGGAGGGCGTTGCACCGCTTGCCGAGACTCCTCGTGCGCAAATATCGTCGGGCGGCCGGGGTGATGACCGTATGCTGCGCATCAATGCGCAGCGAATGTCCCGCATCCTTGGGGTGTCCGGTGAAATGCTTGTGGAGTCACGCAGGCTCTCCACTTTTTCGGATTCTCTGATGTTTCTCAAGCGGCGGCAAAATGAATTGATGGAAGACCTGGAAGGCTTGCTCTACCGCCAGGGACAGGGCGCCCCGGCGGCGATGGATGTGGAACTGCGTGGGTTACAGAAGAAACTGAATGCCTGCCGTCAATTACTGGGCCACCAGCTGGCATCCCTGGACGAGTACGACCGCAGAAACAGCAATCTCTCCAACACGCTTTATCACGAAGTCACGGGCAGCCGGATGCAGCCGTTTGCTGAAGGCACCGCCGGCCTTGAACGCATGATTCGGGATTTGTCGCGCCATCTGGCTAAAGAGGTTGCGCTGGAAATCCGTGGCAAGGAAACACTCGTTGACCGGGATGTGCTGGAAAAAATCAAGGCGCCGCTGAATCATTTGTTACGCAATGCCGTGGATCATGGCGTCGAGTTGCCGCAGGCGAGGCTGGCCGCCGGTAAACCGGCGCAGGCGAAGATTGTGGTCGCCGCGAGTCATGGCGCCGGCTTGTTACGCATCAGTATTCGTGATGATGGCGGTGGTATCGACCTCGACAGATTGCGAGAAAAGATTGCCGATAAGGGCTTGTCAAAACCAACGGTGATCGCGTCGCTGAGTGACGATGAGTTGATCGAATTTCTTTTTCTGCCGGATTTTTCCACCCGTGATGAGGTGACTGAGACCTCGGGGCGCGGTGTCGGTCTGGATGTCGTGCATGACATGATGCGGGCGCTGGGTGGCACGGTCAGTGTCGAAAATCAGCCGGGGCTGGGCGTTAAATTTATCCTGCAATTGCCGCTAAGTCTGTCAGTACTGAACGCTCTGCTGGTGGAGATTGCCGATGAGCCCTATGCCTTTCCCCTGAGCCGGGTCGACCGCCTGCTGTCTGTCCCTGGCGACGCCATAAAGGTGATGGACGGGTGCCAGTATTGTGAGCTGGATGGCGAGTTGATTGGTTTGGCATCCGGTTCACAGGTGCTGGGACTGGCGCATGAACCGGTCGCGCGCGATGAGATTCCGGTGGTGGTGGTGAGTGACCGGCTTGAGCAATATGGTGTGGTGGTTGAGCGCTTTATCGGTCAGCGGCAGATTTCTGTGCAGCCGCTGGATCCCCGTCTTGGCAAGCTCCAGGACGTCAGCGCAACCTCACTGATGGAAGATGGCACACCCCTGCTGATTCTGGATGTGGACGACGTGGTGCGTTCCATCGATCATATCGTCAAGGGTGGGCGCCTGAGTTCGGTGCTTTATGCGCAACAAACACAGCAGGGACAACGCGTCAAGCGGGTGTTGATTGTGGATGACTCATTGACGGTGCGGGAAGTCGAACGTGATCTGCTGGAGTCCCACGGCTATATTGTCGAGACCGCCGTGGATGGCGTGGATGGATGGAATGCCGTGCGTAGCGGTGACTATCAACTGGTGGTCAGTGATGTGGATATGCCGCGTATGAATGGCATCGATCTGGTACGGGCCATCAAACAGGATCTGCAACTGCGTTCCACGCCGGTGATGATTGTTTCCTACAAGGATCGGCTCGAAGACCGCCAGCAGGGCCTGGAGGCCGGTGCCGATTATTATCTGGCAAAGGGTAGTTTCCATGACGATGCGCTGATCGAGGCCGTTGTCGATCTGATCGGGGAGGCTCGGATATGAGGGTAGGTATCGTTAATGACATGCCCATGGCCGTTGAAGGAATGCGGCGTGTCGTGCTGAGTCGTGGGGAGCATGAAGTGGCGTGGATTGCGCGCGATGGCCGTGAGGCGGTGGAGCTGTGCGCGCGCGATTGTCCGGATCTGATCCTGATGGATCTTATCATGCCGGTGATGGATGGTGTCGAGGCGACACGGCGGATCATGCAGGCCACACCCTGTCCGATCCTGATCGTGACGGCCTCGGTGAATCATAATTCCGCCATGGTCTTCGAGGCCATGGGGGCTGGCGCGCTGGATGCGGTCAACACGCCTATACTGGGCATGGGTGGCCAGGGTGAAGGGCATGATCTGCTGTTGCGCAAGATTCACATGATTGGTGTGCTGAATCAGACCAGTACCTCGGTAGCCGCCGTATCACCAGCACGCAGCCGACGGGAAGCCACCGATCCATCGACCCGGGGTTGTCTGCTGACCATTGGCTCCTCTTCGGGAGGGCCGCAGGCACTGGCCGAAATACTCCGCACGCTGCCAGCGGATTTCCCGGCTCCCGTGGTATTGATCCAACATGTCGATGAGCAGTTTGTTGCCGGCCTGGCCGATTGGCTGGATCGGCAGACCGCCCTCAAGGTACGTCTGGCCAATGAGGGGGATCGCCCCGAGGTCGGTACGGTGTTATTGGCCGGTAGCAACAATCATCTGATACTGAAAAATACCGGTGAATTGGCTTACACCCCGGAACCGCTACAAACGCCATACCGCCCATCGGTGGATGTTTTTTGGCATTCGCTGGCAAGCTGTTGGCAGGGTGAGATTATGGCGATCCTGTTGACGGGAATGGGTCGTGATGGCGCCCGAGGCATGCTGGAATTACGTCATAAAGGCGCCTGCACCATCGCGCAGGACGAGGCCTCGTCCGCTGTTTATGGCATGCCCAAAGCGGCCAGGGAACTGCATGCGGCACTGGAGATATTGTCGCTGGAGACGATACCCGTATTAGTGATGTCTAAATTTCCTGTGCAGATAAGACAGGAGGCTCAATGATGACGATAAACATGGCAATGGATCTCGATCAATCCCGTGAAGCCACACCACCCACCGATGAGCTGGGCAGGCTGGTGGTATTGCTGGTGGACGACCAGAGGATGGTTGCCGAAGGTATTCGCCGCATGCTGGCCAGTGAAGAGGATATCGAATTTCATTATTGCGCAGAGCCTAAAAAGGCAGTGGCTATGGCGCTGGCGATACACCCGACGGTGATCTTGCAGGATCTCATCATGCCGGACATGGATGGTTACACCCTGGTGAATGATTATCGCGCGGAGCCGGAAACGCAGAACATCCCAGTGATTGTGCTTTCCACCAAAGAAGATCCAAAAGACAAGAGCAAGGCCTTTGAGCGTGGCGCCAATGACTATCTGGTCAAGCTGCCGGATCGGATTGAACTGGTTGCGCGGATTCGCGCACATTCACGCAGTTACCTGGCCCATCAGGCGTTGCGTGAAACCCAGGCCAAACTGGAACAGAGCAATGCCGAATTGAAAAAGTTGAGCTGTCTGGATGGCCTGACCGGCATTGCCAACCGCCGCCGGCTCGATGAGTTTTTGCGCATGGAATGCCTGCGTTCGGTGCGTGACGACACACCACTGTCACTGATCCTCATCGATATCGATTTTTTCAAGCCCTACAACGACCATTACGGCCATCTTGCCGGCGATGAGTGCCTGCGCCAGGTTGCCCGCAGCCTGGACGAGGCCGTGCAGCGCGCTTCGGATCTCATTGCCCGCTACGGCGGTGAAGAGTTTGCCGTGATTCTGCCGAATACCGACCTGAGTGGCGCCAGACGGATTGCCCATGAGCTGTGTGAAAAAATCCGCTCGCTGGAGATCCCGCACGAATATTCGCAGGTTGCGGATATCGTGACCATCAGCCTGGGTGTGGTCAGTCGCGTGGCCTGTGAAAACCTGTCACCTTCCGACCTGATCAACCTGGCCGATGCTGCCCTGTATGAAGCAAAAGAAACGGGACGTAACCGTTATGTGGTGGCCGAAGAGCAGGGCTGAGAACAGGCAGGCATGAGGAGGGGGAGGGTTGCAGATTGCGCGGAAACGACCCGCCTTTGTAGGAGCGGGCCATGCCCGCGATTGCCTAAGCATTTACAAAAAATACACCATAGAGGCACGGAGTACACAGAGATACTGACACTTAAAAAGTTTTTCTCTGTGTCTCTGTGGCGAACAAGCGTTTATCGCGGGCATGGCCCGCTCCTGCAGAATCGAGGTTTCCCGGATCAGGTCAATGCACCAACTGGCCACGCAGGCTGTGGTAACGATTGGATACGGATGCCAGTGTCGACAGCAGGGCGGGAATAATGATCAGCACCAGCACCGTCGCAAAACCCAGGCCGAAGCTGATAGTCGCCGCCATGGGGATCAGGAACTGTGCTTGTAGGGAGGTCTCGAACAGCAGGGGGGTCAGCCCGGCGATGGTGGTGAGCGAGGTCAGCAGCACCGCGCGCAGACGCTGACAGGCGGCCTCGACAATGGCCTCATTGACCGCCATGCCTTTCGCCAGCAATTTTTGGTAGAAGGTCACCAAAATGATCGAGTCGTTGATAACGATGCCGGACAGGCCGAAAAAGCCGAACAGCGACAACACCGTCAGTTCCAGATCCATCACCCAATGCCCGACGATGGCACCCACCAGCCCGAAGGGGATGATGGCCATCACCACCAGTGGCTTGCTGTAGGAGGCGAATACCCAGGCGAGGATGATGTACATGAGGATGAAGGCATACAGTACGCCGCGCTTGAGGTCGCTCAGGGTGGTGTCCTGATCCTGTGCACGACCCTGGAAATCCATCTGCACGTTGTAGCGTGACTCGATCTCGGGCAGCATGTTCTGACGCAGGTTTTCACGGATCACGTTGCCATTATTTTTGCTGTGATCCACGTCGGCGCGTACCGACACGGCCAATCGACCTTCGGTATGGCGCAGGATATCAAAGCCACGTTGATGGCTGAATTCGACCACGTTGCCCAGCGGCACACTGCCGCCATCGGGCAGAATGAGCTGAAAACTTTCCAGCCCGGAGAGATGGTTGCGCACCGCATCGGGCAGGCTGATACGGACTTCCACCTCGTCCTGTCCATCCAGATAGATCTGCACCAGGGCGCCATCGAAGGCGGCGCGCAGTTGCCGACCAACACTTTCCACGTCCAGTCCCAGTGCCTCGCCGGTGGGGGTCAGACGGTAGATCAGCTGTTCTTGCCCCCACGGCAGGTCGTCCTCCAGCGCCAGTACGCCGGGGAAGGTTTTCAGGGCATCGATGATCGCCTGCGCGGCCAGTTTTAGATCCATGGCATCGGGGCCGGTGAGATTGATATCGATGTCCCGCCCGGGGTGACCGGAACGGCGTTCGGCAAGGGTAAAGATTTCCACCCCGGCGGGGATGATCAGACGTTTTTCCCATTCCGCAATGAATTCCCGGTTGCTGATGTCGCGTTTTTCCGGCGATACCATTTCCACCAGCAATGAGCCGTTCTGCGGCCCGGCGCGGGGCGGGCCGCCGCCGGCGGTCTGTGCGCTGCCTTCGCTGGCCACGGCGATGGCCACCAGATTGCCGCCCAGGGCCTGTTCGGTTTCGTGCAGGGTATCCTGCAAGTGGCCGAGGAAGTCTTCGACCCGTTCTGCCGGGCTGCCGGCGGAAAAGGTGACGGAGGCGAAGACCAGGCGTCCTTCCACGTTGGGAAAAAAGGTAAAACCGAGGCGGCCGCCGGCAATCAGGCCGAAGGCCAGGATCAGGGCGCCCACGGCGCCGGTGAGGGTGATGCCCCGGTGTGCCACGGCCCAGCTGACCAGGCGGCGGAAATGGCCGTTGCGGAAGCGGTCGAAGGCGGCATCGAAGCGGCGGCGGAAGTTGCCGGGCAGCTGCCGTACCTGTTTGCCGTGCCGCTCAAAGGAGACGCGCAGGTGGCCGGGCAGGATCAGGAAACACTCGATCAGTGAGGCGATGATGACGCAGATCACCACCAGTGGGATCTCGAACATCATATTGCCGATGATGCCACCGACCAGCATCAGGGGAATAAAGGCGGCTACGGTGGTGAGTGAGGAGGACATCACCGGCGCTAGCATGCGATAGGCGCCGCCTTCCACGGCCCGGGTGGGCGGCTCGCCTTTTTCAAAGTGACTGAGGGCGTCCTCGCCCACCACGATGGCGTCGTCGACGATGATACCCAGTGCCATGATGAGACCGAACAGACTGATCATGTTGATGCTGCCGCCAGCCAGATACAGCACCGCCAGCGCAGCCATGAACGATACCGGGATACCGACGCTGACCCATAGGGCGACACGGCGGTTGAGGAACAGCAGCAGGATGCCGACCACCAGCAGCAGACCGCCACCGCCGTTGATGAGCAACAGGTTGATGCGTTCACTGATCAACTGCCACATTTCATCATAGACCCGCAACTGAATGTTGGGTGGCAGAGTGGGACGGGTTTTTTCCAGCCAGTCTTCCAGTATGCGGGCGGAGCCGAGTGAGGGGGCGGATTCGGCGCGGAACAGGCGCAGTTCCACGGCCGGTTCGCCATCGACGCTCAGGGTGGTCTGGCCCTGGATAGGGCGGCGTTCGAGGCTGGCGATGTCTTGCAATGTAATGAGCCGGCCGTCGGTGTCGCTGATCAACGGTAACTGTTCCAGACCGGTGATGTCGCGGCGCTGCTCGAGGGCGCGTAGCTGGCGGGCGATGTCATCGCGACCGACGGAGCCGGCGGGCAGGTCGCGGCTCTGTTTCTGGATCTGGCTGCTGATCTGCTCCAGTGTCATGTCCAGTTCCAACAGGCGCTCAGGAGGCACCTGAATGGCGATTTCCTCCTTCGGCAGCCCATTGATCTCGATCTTGGAAATACCGCGCGTCAGCAGCTCATCACGCATCTGCTCGGCCAGGGGGCGCAGCTCTTGTCGGTCGTGGCTGCCACTGAGCAGCAGGCGGGCCACGGGTTCGTAGCGGATGATGCGGCTGACCTCCGGTTTTTCCACGTCCTCGGGCAGGTTGCGCGCCAGGGCGATGACGCCGTTGACCTGTTCCAGCGCCGCGCTCATGTCGGTGCCGTCGTCGTATTCCAGGCTGAGGGCGGCGATACCCATGGCCGAGGTGGAGGTGATGCTGTGTAAGTTATCGAGGCTGCGCAGCGCCTGTTCCAGCGGTGTTGTAATGCCTCGCTCGACATCCTCGGCGCTGGCGCCGCTCCAGGCGATGCGCACGGTGATGATGTCCAGCTCGAAATTGGGAAAAAACTGGGTGTTGAGTTTGGCCAGGGCCCAGCTGCCGGCAAGAACCATCAGCGCCATGAGTAGATTTGCGGCGACGCGATGGCGTGCAAACAGCTGGATCAAGCCGCCCGGGTTATTGCTCATCGAGGTAACTCAGCCAGTGTGTTCATGGGGCCGATGTGCGTCGTTCACGCACCTTCAGGCCTTCCACGGCGTTGGGCAGTTGGGTGGTGACGATGAGACTGCCCGGCGTGATGCTGGCGCTGCGTACCAGCAGCCAGTTTGTATTTTCGGCGCTGGACAGGGTATCGAAGGGCGAACCGGGATTGTTGTCGAGGGTTTCACCGAGACGCTCGACCCGGTGGCCCTTCAGCCGGCCATCGCTGATGGTGTAGATGCGGTCATTGCCATACAGGGCCTCGCGGGGCAGGGTGAGGCTGTTGTCGACCGCTGGCAACTGGAGTTGCAGCGACACGATGTCGCCGATGGCCGGATCCGTGGCCGGGATTTTTAGTTCGAACAGACCATCACGTCCGCCGCGGCCGGGTTTTATATCACCGGCAAGGTGACTGAGCTGCAATTCCAATCGCTGCCGAGTGCCGGTAAGCGCCCATGCGGTGAGCGGATGGTCATTGTTCAGCGCCGTTTCGACGGCGGCCAGTTTGGCGTTGGGGATCTGTGCGCGGACTTGCAGGGCGTCCAGCGCGTAAAGCTCCACCAGCACTTCGCCGGGCCGCGTACGATTGCCGGGTGAGGCGGGCACCTGGGTGATACGGGCGTCGAAGGGGGCGCTGAGCAGGCTGCGTTCAACATCGAGTTTAGCTAGCGCCTGTAGCGACTCGGCCTTTTTCAGTTGTGCCTGCAAGCGGGTCAGACGGGCTTCGTGATCCTGTACGGCGAGCTGGCGTTGGGCCACGGCAATGTCCTGACGCAATTTAACCTGTTGTGCCTCGTCGATGCGTGCCTGGGCGGCAAGCTTGCCTTCTTTGAGGCGCTGCGCCCGTTTTACTTCCTGTTGGGCGAGGGCCTGTAATTTGCGTTCACTCGCCAATATGCGCTGGTCATAGTCGAAGCGGTGCGCTTCACTGGCGATCAGGGTGCGGATTTCCGCCAGTTCCGCGCTTTGCTGTTGCAGGCGTAACTGTGCATCCCGTTCGTCCAGGCGCACCAGGGCTTGTCCCTTGCTCACCCGTTCACCTTCTTTGCAGAGGACATCGATGACCTCCGAACTCAGCGAGGAGGTCAAACGGCTCGAGCGTGCCGATTCAATACGGCCATACAGGGTGATGACAGGGAAGTGTTGTGCGGGGGTTGCGGTTTGCGTGGCAACCACCCAGACCTTTTCCTCGCTTTCTGGCGGCGGTGTGCGGGGTTTTGTGGCGACCAGCAGAATGGCGCCGCCGATGGCAAGCCCCAGTATCAATAGCAGGGGCACGGTTTTCTTCAGGACGGATCGTCCATTTTGCATGCAGGTAACTCCCGGGGCGGCTTGCGGGGAGCATAGCAAAAAGTGATCCTGAGGTGCGAGGTATTGGTCGGGGGCAGTCTGTTTTGTGGGCGTGGAGGGTCGTACTCCGTCAAGGTTATATTGACGGAGTACTAATCAGCTTGCGCTGTGGAGAGGGATCTGCTGAGATAGCAACGCCGTCGGCGTAGCCGTTTGGCTGTGCCTGCCGGATTTGCTGGGTAGTGAAAACAGCGAGGATGGTGCACGCCTTTTTGCCGGTAACCAGCAGACCTGCATTTGAGGTGCTGTGGGTTACGGAGATAATGTCATTGGCCCTGAGGAGCTGTGTTTTTGCATGCGCCTGGCGACTGGGCAGCCAGCCGCGTGGCCACCAGTTGCGTCGGAGAGGTGTCTCTGCCTGTTTTGAAGTTTCGGCTGATCCGGAAAGTATCAAAAACATGCCCAGGTAACCGGGATGGGCGGTGAGCTGAATGCTGCTTTTTGCCGGGATGCCGACGCAGTGGGCGTGCAGTTGATGAGATGCCGTAAGTAGCGACCAGTTGGGGCTGGTGAGTTGTGGTGCTTCCCGGCGCGCGGCTGTGATTAACTGCCGGTATTCGCTATCCTGCATCAGGGCGCGATGCAGCAGGCGCAGATTGTCCCTGCTGATGGCGCTGGAGTTGGCGGTGTTGTGAATGCCGTAACGGCGGAGAAATTCCATGCCGGCAGCAAATTCTCTCCATGCAACAGGGGATTCTTTTTTCTGCATGATCGGTAACATGGCGGCTCTCTGTCTGACCTGTGTCTGCTTTGGCATATTGCGGGCCATGGTTAACGGCGCAAGAATTTCGCGAAATCTTGCGGGGTAGTCCGTTTTATAATTAGGTAGACGTCCGTGTCGCTCCCTCTGCCGTCCCTAGACAACTAGAAGCATAGGCGCTGTGGGGTAGTGTCACTAGGTAATAATCATGCTTTGTTTTGTGATATTTTCACATTAATCAAGAACGCAGTTTTGTTCGTCGTCGAACATAAAGGAATGTCGACATGGGAATTGGTGTAATGAATATAAAGAGTATTTCATTGTTTAAGGGCTTGCCTGATGAGGATTTACAGGCAGTTTCGGAGTTGGCGGTGACGCGTCAGTATCCAAAAAATACGCTGATTATCTGCGAAGG
>JALTPW010000320.1 GCA_026999335.1 Chromatiales bacterium | reverse complement strand
GCACCCATGCCCATCGGCGCATCGAAGGCAATATGAAACTGCCCGCCCCCCTGCCGCCAGCGCAGCTTTCCACTCCAGCTATCGTCCTCCGTACGCACCGAAATACGACCGGACAAAGCCCATTCATCCAGTCCCGACACCAGGGCCTGATGCACCTGCCACGCCTGGACCTCTTCATACAGCGTCAGTACCGGCCGGCTTGACTGGCTGGCACAACCGGTCAGCAACAGAATGATCGTGAGAGCGGCAAAGGCCCGCACCCTCACAGGCCGAACCGCTTCATCACCTTACGCAGGCCATCGTGCCCGGGAAACTGTTTCATATGCGTCTCCCAGACCTCGGTGGCGGCCTGCCGGTCACCCATTTTCCATAGTACCTCACCGAGGTGGGCGGCAATTTCCGGATCCTTGACCAGATCCAGCGCCTTGCGCAGATAGTCGCGGGCCTTTTCCAGATTGCCCAACCGGTAGTGTACCCAGCCCATGCTGTCAATGATTGCCGCATCTTCAGGCTCAACGGCCAGGGCACGCTGAATATAGTCCAGCGCCTCGTCATAACGATCCGTGCGATCCGCCAGGGTGTAACCCAGTGCATTGAGAGCCTGGGCGTTGCCGGGCTCACGTTCGATAATGGCGCGCAGATCCTGTTCCGCCAGATCCAGCTTGTCCAAGCGTTCCGCGAGCAGGGCACGGGCATAGCGCAGGATGGTGTCATCCGGCAGGGCCTGCAGTTTTTCGCTGAAAAAATCGAATGCCGCCTGATACTCACCGGCCTGCCGCAGCAGTTCACCTTCAATCAGGGTGAGACGCTGGCGGTCTTCGTCACTGTGGACACGCAGGGAATGCAGCAACTTGCGAGCCTTTTCCAACTGCCCGGCATCCACCATCAGGCTGGCCGCACGGGCATTGGCATTGATATAGAACTCACCATGACGTACCGCCAGATAATGCGCCAACGCCTGCTCTTTGTCGTCCTGCAGCTCATAAATCCGGCCCAGATAGAAATTGGCCTCCAGCATACGTTGCCTCGACGTCAGCACAGCCTTGAGATGGGTCTTGGCCGCTTCCAGTTTCTGCAACTGCAACGACAACACACCGGCGGCATAACGCACCTCGACATTGTTCGGGTAAGCCTCGGCCAGCGCGTTGAACTCCTTCAGCGCCGGCTCCAGCTGATTGACCTCGGTCAGCAAGCGCGCATAGGTCATGCGCACATCGGGGTCATCAGATAACTCGCCATCGAGTTGGGCGGCCAGATAATCCACCGCCTCTTGCTGGTGCCCTTGCTGACCCATCACCCGCGCCCGCAGCACCACGGCCTGCTGCCAGCC
>JALTPW010000319.1 GCA_026999335.1 Chromatiales bacterium | reverse complement strand
CCCTCAAAATGGCTGTTGCGGATTTCCAGGCGTTTGAGGCGGTCACCTAATGAGCCCTCTTCGATATGGCTGTTTTCGATGATGATTTCAGAGGGGTAGCGCAGGCGTCCCATGTTGGGATAGTTGATGGTTGAATCCTTGATCGTGAAATGGATGACGCTATGATGGATGAAGCCGGTGGCCTGCCAGACTTCAACAGAGATATCATTTTTTAGCGTGACCCGCTCGAAGGTCAGGCGGCTGGGCTCCAGTTCATCGATCTCCACGTCCAGCAATTGACTGTCAACGAAACGCACATCATCCATCACGCCGTTGGTGAAATTACTGCCGCCTTCCTTGATTTGCCGATCCTGATCCAGGGTGACCCTGCGGAAGGTGACCTTGCGCAGGGTGCAGTCTTTACAGCGCACGCCCACCCATTGACTGTCCTCGATGGTCACGTTCTCGAACACCGCGCCGACCAGTTTGATATTTTTCCATTTCAGGTTTTTCAACGTGGCGTCTTTCACTACCAGGCCGCTGAGATCCAGTTCTTTCAGGCGGGTGCCGTTGAGCAGATCCGGGTTTTCTTCCAGCTTTTGATTGAGCTGCGGGATATCCTGCAACAGGGCTTTCAGTTCATTGCCGGGGGGCATGGGGGGGATCAGGCTCATGGTGGTTCCTGCGCTGGGTAATAGGAAAATAAAAATGCCGGTAAGAAAGTGTTTGCGAATTGCCGGGGTCATGTTCATTTTTTAATGCCGTAACTGGCGCCCAGTTGACTTGGCTTGAACATGTCACCTCCGAAGTAAGGTACTTCACCCCCTTTTTTACCCGCAACCCTCTTGACCGACCACACCTCCCCGGTTTTTACCGCCACCGGAAAACACCAGGGCGAGTCATAGTCGTAGTGGTCGTGCAGGGGGCCGGTGACGACCTGCTTCAGGTGCAGGGAGAGGAAGTAGAGGGAGGCTTTTTTGGTATCTTTAATATTCACTGAGTCTAAAAAATCCTCCCAGGCATCCTCACCCCCTACCACCGCATACCTCGCCTCAAAACAAGGCTGATCAAACACCTCGCCATTGGGGAGCGTAACCTCGACCGTGGATGGCCCGTAATCGCTCTGTTGCAGTTCCACAAAACCCTGATACCCGTCTTTGCCCCCGGTGTGCAGGTGCAGGCGGATCCGGTCAAGCATTTCACCCCCATGCATGCTGGCTTCAACCCATTCTTTACTCAACTTCAGGCTAAAACCACGGTCGTTGCCTGCCAGGGCGTGTTTTAGGGCGGGCAGTCCGCCTTCATACCAAAGATAATCCAGCACCACGGCCATGCGGGGCCGGCTTTCCTTA
>JALTPW010000318.1 GCA_026999335.1 Chromatiales bacterium | reverse complement strand
CTACACGCTAAAAAACATAGTCATGTAGGGTGGGCACGTTTTTTGTGCCCACGCGATGGACTCGATTAATGCGGTTCACAAGCTCACCATCATCCTACGCACTCATCCCGCGATGCCGCTTTTAGGCCTCGGCTTGAGCGCATAACCAGGGCGTAACTGCTGGTAAAGATATTCTGGAGAAAAGTCGGCACCATTCGGCCATACGATGGTTCCAAGTTCATCATCCATTTCCAGCTCTGCGAATAACTTCATGTCCCTCAGTGGTTGGAACATCTCACCCCACAGCTCATTTTCGAGATCGACCACGCCTTCGACCCCATCCGCAAATCTTAGCCAGACACGGTAGCCACCTTGATAATTTGCTTCTTTCAGTTTTGGCAGCATGACATTACTCCAGCGGCTTAATTTTCTTGAGTGGCCTTCTGTCTCGGGCCAGATCCCAGTCTTCAGCCAATTCTGACCGATGATATTCGCGCCATTCCTGAACTAGGCCCAAAACACGTGGCGGTAAACGGCCATCAACGATCTCGCCGGTATCAATGGCAATAATGGCCTCAAAATCACCCTATTTCGCGTGAAAATGCGGTGGGTTATGGTCGTTGTAGTACATCACAATAATGATTCCCAGGAATCTGCTTATTTCCGGCAAGATGAATCTCCTTTCTCATTTGCCTTGGCGGCCCTGCAGCAACAAGCCCTCTGTTTATTAAGGCGCAGAATGACTGCAGGATCAAGCTGGATTTCGATATTTTCGGAATGACAATGGTAGGACAGCGGAGTGGGAAGTGCAGGCTTACGGACTTCAGGGCTTTTGTGTCGTCAGGCCGTGATAACGCACACGGCGTTTAAAAACATCCATTTCCACTGGCGACAGGGTTTCGTCGATCAGGCTGCGCATGGGTAGAGGACGGGAGTCGGGCTGGGTTTTCTGCCACGGTACGATGTACAAAACCTTGGGCAGTTCACGCGCAGCACTGATCTCGGTCTCTTCCAGTTCGATGCGGACTTCGGCGCCGGCTGGATTGGCGAACAGTATCAATAGTGTGGCGGCAAAGAGTACGCAAAGCCACCTGCGTCTAGTCGATAACATCAATTAACTCCCGGGTCTTTTCGCTCTTGTCGTAGCGCACCGGACTCAGTTTGGCGAGGGCGCTGAAACTCTTTTTCACCCATTCGTCGTAACTACCGTCGATGGCGCGCTGGGCATTGACCTGATGAATTTCGATGGCCTTTTCCTCGAAGGGGTAGGCCTGTTCTTCGAGCAGGATGTCGTATTGTTCCAGTTCTTCTTCGTTGAGTCCTTTGGGGCGTTCTGATTCCAGCAGGTCGCG
>JALTPW010000317.1 GCA_026999335.1 Chromatiales bacterium | reverse complement strand
GGCAACATCACCCGTCAGCTGCGCCGCATGGGTTCGTCCCTGGACTGGTCGCGTGAACGCTTCACCATGGACGAGGATATGTCCGCCGCGGTACAGGAGGTCTTCGTGCGCCTACACGAAGAAGGCCTGATCTATCGCGGCAAGCGGCTGGTGAACTGGGATCCGGTACTGCACACGGCGGTGTCGGATCTGGAGGTGGTCTCCGAGGAAGAGAGCGGCTATCTGTGGCACATGCGTTACCCCCTTGCGGATGGCAGCGGCCATCTCATCGTCGCCACCACCCGCCCGGAGACCCTGCTGGGTGACGCCGCCGTGGCGGTGCACCCGGACGACGAGCGCTACCGCCACCTCATCGGCCAAAAGGTGAAACTGCCCTTCACCGGGCGCCTGATCCCCATCATCACCGACGACTACGTGGATCCCGAATTCGGCAGCGGTTGCGTAAAAATCACCCCGGCGCACGATTTTAACGATTATCTGGTCTGGCAGCGCCACCGCGACGAGACAGCCATCGCCGAGCTGACCAACGGCGGGCTGATCAACATCTTCACCACCGATGCCGCCATCATCGGCCTTGATGATGAGTTTGGCGAGCTGATCCCGACCGAGTTCCAAGGCCTCGACCGTTTCGAGGCGCGCAAGCTGGTGGTCGAGCTGCTGGGCGAGAACAACCTGCTGGAAAAGACCGACGACCACAAGTTGATGGTACCGCGTGGCGACCGCTCCGGCGCCGTCATCGAACCCCTGCTCACGGATCAGTGGTACGTGCGCGTCGCGCCACTGGCCGGGCCGGCCATCGAGGCGGTGGAGGACGGCGACATCCGCTTCATCCCCGATAACTGGAAAAACACCTACTTCGAGTGGATGCGCAACATTGAGGACTGGTGCATTTCGCGGCAGATCTGGTGGGGCCACCGCATCCCCGCCTGGTACGACGCACAGGGCGGCGTCTACGTGGGCCGTTCCGAGGCTGAGGTGCGCGAGAAGCATAAGCTCAGCGACGACATGGTTTTACGTCAGGACGAGGATGTACTGGACACCTGGTTCAGCTCCGCCCTCTGGCCCTTTTCCACTCTCGGCTGGCCACAGAAGACGCCCGAGCTAAAGACCTTCTACCCCACCTCGGTGCTGGTCACCGGCTTCGATATCATCTTCTTCTGGGTCGCGCGTATGATCATGATGGGCCTGAAGTTTATGGGTGATGTGCCCTTCCACGACATCTATATCCACGGCTTGGTACGCGACTCGCACGGGCAGAAGATGTCCAAATCCAAGGGCAACGTACTCGACCCCATCGATCTCATCGACGGCATCGATCTCGAATCCCTGGTG
>JALTPW010000316.1 GCA_026999335.1 Chromatiales bacterium | reverse complement strand
GTGGATGAATTCGAGAAAGAGGCGCTGATATGCCGCACGGAAAAATCGTAGGAGCGGGCCATGCCCGCGATTGCCAGGTGGGAGCGGCTCATCGTGCCTTCTGCGGTATTTAGCAAACCCATCGCGGGCATGGCTCGTTCCACAAGTTTGATATTTCGCAACGCGCCAGAAACAAAATAAACGCTTTTGCTGCAGAGAGAGGAAACAGGCATGACGGACGATGAGAAAAAAAGCAAACACCCTCCCCAGCCACGCCGGGTGGTACACACGGTGTATGTGGTGGATGGCGCACGCACGCCCTTTCTCAAGGCGCGCGGCAGGCCCGGCCCGTTCAGTGCCGCCAATCTGGCGGTGGGTGCGGGACGCAGTCTGTTGGCGCGGCAGTCTTTTGAACCGGGCGATATCGATGAAGTGATCCTCGGCTGCGTGATGCCGGGGCCGGACGAGGCCAATATCGCCCGTGTCGCCGCCCTGCGTCTCGGCATCCGCCAGCAAACACCGGCCTGGACGGTGCAGCGCAATTGCGCCTCCGGCATGCAGGCGCTGGATAACGCCGCGCAGAGCATCGCCCATGGCCGCGCCAATCTGGTGCTGGCGGGCGGCGTGGAGGCCATGAGCCATGCCCCGGTGCTGCTGGCGGAGCCGATGGTGGCCTGGTTGGCGGACTGGTATAAAGCAAAGAGTCTGGGTGCCCGGGCCAAGGTACTGCGCAGCCTGCGCCCGACCTACCTGAAGCCGGTCATCGCCCTGCTGCGGGGCCTCACCGATCCGGTGGTGGGTCTGTCCATGGGGCAGACGGCGGAGATCATCGCGCATCGTTTCGGCATCGGGCGTGAACAGATGGACGCCTATGCCATGCGCTCTCATCAGCGTCTCGCGGCCGCACAGGATGCCGGTGATTTAAGTGAAATCGAAACCCTTTTTGACACCGCCGGACACTATTTCGACGCCGACGACGGCCTGCGCCGCGACACCAGCATGGCCAGTCTCAACAAGCTGAGGCCGGTTTTTGACCGTCCCTTCGGCAATGTCACCGCCGGTAACAGTGCGCAGGTGACCGATGGTGCGGCGATGCTGCTGTTGGCCTCCGAACAGGCGGTGAAAAAGTGGCGTCTGCCGGTACTGGGGCGCATCGTCGACAGCCACTGGGCGGGGCTGGATCCGACACAAATGGGACTGGGGCCGGTGCATGCCATGACACCCCTGCTCAAGCGCCACAAGCTGAAGCTCGACGACATCGATAGCTGGGAGATCAACGAGGCCTTCGCTGCACAGGTGTTGGCCAATATCGAGGCGTGGAAGGATTACCATTATTGCCGTAACGAGCTGCAT
>JALTPW010000315.1 GCA_026999335.1 Chromatiales bacterium | reverse complement strand
GCGCTCGGCCACTCACCTTCACGCCGCTGCTGGCGATGGGGCCGATCACCAGCGGGTAGGGAATGCCCGACAGGGAATTGACCATCAGACAGATGGAGCCACTGGTGGCCAACGGCATGCCGTTGGCGGTGATAAACGGTGGCAGCACGGCGACGATGGTGCCGCTGTCCGGCGGGCCGGCGGCGCCGGGTGTCATGATGACGGCGGCGCCAATGGATACGGGGGGGCCTGGCATGGATGATGTCTCCTGAATTTGTTAACTGTTGGCCGGTGATCATGGTGAGAACGAAGTGATGCCTTTGATCGAGGTGGTGACGCCTTGTACCGTCGCCGACAGACCGCCGTTGACCGTTGCTCCCATGTTGGCTTTCAGTGTTGCCTGCATGCCCGCTTCGATGTTGGTGTCCATCTGGCTTTTGATGCTGATGTTCTGTGCCTCCAGGCTGAGATCGCGTGTCGCCTTGAAACTCATGGCGCCAGCGGCCTCCACCGCCACGTCGCCATCCTGATTCATGGTGATCTTGGTGCGCCCGGCGACGACGGTGACCGTGCCGCCGCTGCCGTTGGGCTGGTCGAGTTTCATTTCTGTTTTGCCGGCGGTGGCGGTGACCGTGCCGTCGGTAATCCGCAGGGTGATCTTGGGCGACATCTCGATGAGGATTTCCCGTGGCGGTGTGTTGTCTTGCAGGTTGCGAATTGCCGCCTTGATGGTCTTGTCATCGTTGGCGGCCAGGGGCAGGCGAAAAATCACCTCGTCCGGATTGTTGAGCGGTGGCCGGTCTTCGTCGTTATACAGCCGGCCAATGATGATGGGCTGGTTGATATCGCCCTTGTCGAAGTTGAGCAATACCAGGTCATTGATATTGGGAATGGCGGCGGTGCCGATGTGGCCGGTCATGACGGGCACGCGTTTCAGCAGCAGACCACTGTTTTTCAGCCGCACGTCACAACCGTAATTGTCCTTGTCACTGTCGCTGCTGTGGGGATAGACAGCCTCGACCAGGCCCAGCTCGGTAATGCGTACACTGCGCAATTCGTGACGGATGATTTCCTGGATCGTATTGACGATGGTGGACACGGTGCACTCCCTGGTTAAGTGATGCTGCGAAAGCCGATGGTGGTGGTAAACCCGGCCGCCTTGGTGATGTGGTGGGTGATCTTGCGAACCTGAAAGGTATCGTTTAGATCCGATTCGGGCACGCTTTGCAGACGGATAGCGTCGCCAAGCCGTATTTGCGGGCGTCCCACTGACAGCAGTCGGCCACGCAGCGTGCGGCGATTGATGTCGGTCAGGCGGGCATCGGCGGCGGTTTGGGCCGCTGTGGCGCTGCGTAACGCCGGTCGTTCAAGCCGTAACGTGGGAGTGCCGGTTCCGGCGCTGCCTTTGGCGTCGCCGAAGTCCTTGGTCAGCCATGCCCATGCCTCGTCGGCGCCGCTGCCGGGGCTTTCACCCCAGGCTTCCACGCCGACCGCTGAGGGTTGCGAGCGGGATGCCTGTAGTTCGATGATGTGTTCGCCGTACTCAAAAGTGTGGGTGCTATTGCCATTGGTGAAGCGTTGGAACACCAGTTCACCATCGGCGTTGATATAGAGGTCGAAGCCGCACAGTTCGGCCAGATCGCGCAGGTGCCGGTCCAGGTTGCGACGGCTGTCGATGACATAGGCCGGAAAGCGGATACCCGTATCGGCCGTCGCGACATCCACCCCGGCTTGCAAGGCCAGATCCTGGACGATGTCGCCCGCGGTCTTGTCCTCATAGGTTTGGTCGGTAAAGGTCTGCAGCAGGGATGCGGCGGGGCTGTGTCCGCTGATCCAGGCCGTCGTCAGACCCGGCTCCACCCGGCTGACCTTGCCGGTCATCACCCGGCTGAGACCGCCGTTATCGGCGTAGCCGAGTTCGATGATGGTGTCGTCATCGCGGGCGGGGCTAAAATCACCCACCTGACCCAGCTCCAACCTGAAACGGTCGGCCGGCGTGTCCATGTCGAGGACGACGTGCAGGTCGACCACGGTGCTGGCCTGCGGTTCGTCGGTGGTGTCGACGATGCGATTGCCGAGGGTCAATCTATGAGCTGGCCGCAGTATCATCTGACATCTCTCTGACGGAGTTTTTCCAGAGCCAAATTGATTTCTGTGTGCAAAAAACTGGGCAAACGTTGTTTTTGCATTTCTTTTAAGACAAGTAGTGTATCTTCCCGTCCCACGTCGGCTAAAGTTTGGATCGCGACTTTTTGCACTGATGGGTCATGGTCTTTCAATAATTTTTGCAAACTGTTTGCTACTTCCACTCCTTTGATCAGAGTCAGGGCTCTGGCTGCGGTTAGACGTAGCATCGGGTTTTCATCCTTTAGGGTTGCCCTAACCGCTCTCGCCCCTGCTGCGGCTCCGATTTTGCCAAGAGCCACAGCCGCTTGCTGCCGAAGAAAAACGTCTTGGGAAGTATCATTCAGGATTTGACTTAAATGGGGTACTGCTTTGTCGCCAAGTTGAACGAGATCCACTAGGCCAGTGAATTCATCATCTCCCATTAAGCCAAGCACATCTTGCAGGGTTACCATGGATTACTCCCTAAAGACTAAGAAGCCACTGTTGTCCATAAGTTGGCACTGGTTAGGTAATAGGTTTATGTTTGCCGGATTGTTGGGAAGGGTCGATGTTGTCCGGCGCATAAGGTTGTTAGCTGCATTGGTATGCGGTAGATGCAATACATGACCAATTTCGTGAGCAAAAGTATACTGGGTCGCAGTATCGGCGACGATTACACCTGGCTGGCCTACCGGGTATGCTGAACATCCTCGCAAACCAGGGATGGATTGAACAAAATAGACAATGAAATTGGCTGGGCAGGTAGCGCGACCTAAATTAAATAGAGTTTGTTCTTCAGTGCCACGATGGTTGTCGCCGCCAATAGTCAGGGGGCAATCGGTTTGATTTATATCAAGCAGCGCTGGATTATTGATATTGGGCTGAGGGGAGTTTCGTATTTCTATGCCGTATTGAGCCATTACTCTGTTGGCGGTAT
Organism: Chromatiales bacterium; assembly: GCA_026999335.1. Taxonomy (GTDB): domain Bacteria; phylum Pseudomonadota; class Gammaproteobacteria; order SZUA-152; family SZUA-152; genus DRQN01. Next base: position 1,699 of record JALTPW010000315.1, on the reverse strand, counting down.
TTACATAGGTATTGATATTGGGTGAGGCTCCCTGAATAGTGACTGTGCAAAATTCCAAAATACGTCCTCTTACTCTGACTTCATAATTCACTCGGCTGGAAAAAATACCCCTGAATTCCAGTCTCAATCGGCCTCTGGTGACACAGCGAATAATCTCAATATTCTGTGCTGTACGAAATGTAATATCCGTGCGTGGAATTGCTTCAGGAATCGCCAATATCGGTAACGATATGAATTGGTTGCCACTGGTGTTAGTGAGTGAAATATCGTGTGTCTCGAGAGTGGTTCCATTTGTGTTTGTGCTCACTAATTGCGCCAGTACAGTGTTACCCGTAACGCCGGGAATTTCAGCCCGTGCTCGGAATAGAGAATCAGCTTGATTGTTGAACAAATCACCGATATCGTAACTAGTGCGATCTCTGTTCAATACACCTTCGATCTGCACACGTTCGATTTCGCTATCAAAAGGAGCTGTATTGTTGGTTAGCGCCAACGTAATCACGGTGGTCGCGATGCGGTCGCCGTCACTCTCCTGGCTGTCAATACCAAGTTGATAGCCAGTGTCGCGAAACGTAGTACTTTCTGTTCTGCCATCTATCCAAAATCGGCGCCCTATCGCGGGCACAGTGCTGGCGTTGAATATCAATGGATTCGGGTGTGGCGCGGGCTCGGTTGCCGGGGGCGTGGGCGGTGTTTCGTTCTGGTGGAGCTGTGCTCTGTTGGCCAGGCCTGTGACATTGTTTCTTGTTATCGCTACCTGCCTTAAAATCAAGTCGTCGCTGAATCCGTTTGGTTGTACTTCGCGAACCATCAGCAGCGCTCGCAGATTGTTGGTTGTGCTGGGATACCTCACTTGAATTAAACGACCGCCATACCATTTGTCCGTGGGGGTGGTGCCGGCAGCTGGTGGTGTTGCCGGTGGTTGCGGCAGTGGAGCAGGATCGACACCGGGCGCAGCCCGTTCTTCACTGATGTCCAGGGTCAGCTCGACGGCGGTCATGTTGAGCTGGTCGGTAAAACCGGGCTGGCCGCTGACGGTCAATGCCAGTGTCAGTACAACATCGTCCATGGTGTCGCTGTGGCGCGCCCCTTCCGCATAGACATCATGGCCGGCGCTTAGCTGGGCCGATGTGAAAACGTTGTCTGTGCCATCGAATATAACTTCGTTGCCGCCGGTAGGGGCGGTGAAAAAGCGGATATGGTCATCGGATCGGGTGAATGTGCCAAAACCGGTAAAAGCGCTGTTTGTGCGCAGGGTGATCGTTACCCTGGCGGGATTGGTATGGGGCTTTTGCACGATGACGAGGGTTCTTGTTGCGGAGATGTTTGGTCGCACGGATGTGACGGCCAAATCCACAATGACTACATCAAAAGGATTTCCCGGTTGCAGATGTTTACAGACGATATTACCCCGGGCATCTTCCAGTGATTGGCTCTCCAAGCGGGCAACGTAAGCTGCTTTAATTTCCAGCGTGTAGACACCTACGGGTGTTTGTCGTGGATAATCGAACACGCCATTGGCATCGGTTCGGTTGTGGACGGGGTTGGGTGTACCCTTATTGTTGCTGCCACAGATGATTTCGCCGTCATCGGGCTGGCCGCCAGCACCTTTGTGGAGATATTCGCCGTCGGGAGTTGTCAGTACATAGGGGATATTTGCCGCCGGTGTGCCGTCCTCGAAGCGCATGCGGCCACTGAG
>JALTPW010000314.1 GCA_026999335.1 Chromatiales bacterium | reverse complement strand
TGGATCCTGGCGGCATCGAGATCTTTTCCGCCATGCTGGCCTCGGTATTGCGCCTGTGCGATATCGATACCATCACCGACATCTTCGCCTCGCACCAGGATCCGGATATCATTTCTTCACTGGGCCTGTGGGATCAGACCCTGCCCACTGCTCGCCTGCATTCACCGTGGATTTGGGAAAGTTTCCTGCGCCACTTCGGCCTCAACCACATCGAATACGTCGGCATTCCCGACGAAGGCAAGACACTGGCGCTGGAATCGATGGAAGTACGCTTCATTCCTGCCCACTATCTGCATGCCTCGGGCAATTACAACGTCTATGACCCCGAGGCACGTATCCTCATGAGCGGTGACGTGGGCGCGGCACTGGAGGCGGATGGCGCACCGCTGTTTGTAGAAGACTTCGACGAGCATGTCGAAAAAATGAAACTGTTTCACCAACGCTGGATGCCCTCCAACCGCGCCAAGAACGACTGGGTCAAGCGGATACGTGAACTGGACGTGGAGATAATGGCACCCCAGCACGGCCGCATTTTCCGCGGTGACGACGTCAAGCGCTTCCTCGACTGGTTCGAGGCGCTGGAGGTCGGTAGCGCCGTCGAATAACAGCGGGCAGGTTCCGTGTCGTGCGCACGGCGCACACTACATCTGCTTGTAGTGTGCGCTGTGCGCACGATATTTTCCGTTCATTCCACCCCGGGATACGGGGTGCAGAAAGGGACTGAATTCAGATAACGCAAACGATGCGGTTCGCTACCGCTCACCCGCATCCTACAGTGACGACCGAAGCAACTTGCCTTCACTCGCACCTTCAACAACCCATACAACAAGCGGCACGGATAAAAACGAGACGAAGTAAACGATACCTTTTGCGAAGACGGTATCGCGGCCTAAGGGATTGCGCTAGTGCTCCAGAAATCAGCCACAAGGTATCAGATCACGCTGGGCATTGATTTGGAAAACTCGCGAAGAAATCGATCCATCTCCTGAAAAAGTGGACATTTCTGATACATTGCATTTCTACCGATATAACGCAGATTGCCCTCAGGCATGATAACCGCGTCCTCGATGTGCCTTCATGTGGTCGTACACCACAGCATCTCCGTCTGCCCCGTGTATCTCCACAGACGAGTAAGCTTCGGCTGTCATCACGCATTTCATCTCAAGCATCTCCCGCAACAGCGCTTCCTCAGCGACAAAGGCCTCCACTGCGCGGGGATCGAACTGGCTGCCGCTCATATGCAGGATTTCTGCCTTCGCCTCATCGAATGTCAGACCTAGGCGATAGGGACGGTCAGAGGTCATTGCATCCAAGGTATCAATGACGGCAAATAGCCGGGCACCCCAGGGAATGTCGTCTCCGGCCAAGCCTTGGGGGTAGCCAGCACCGTCGTAACGCTCTTCATGACAGAGCACGATATCCGCCGCCTTCGCCATGAACGGAAGACTCGCAATGATGTCATACCCGCGTTGCGGATGACTGCGCATGATCGACCACTCCTGCTCGTTCAACGGCCCCTCTTTGAGCAATATGCTGTCGGGAATAGCGATCTTGCCGATATCATGCAGCAGCGACCCCCAGTAGACCTGCTGTAGCCAGTCGTCATCCTGACTGAAATAACGTGCCAACACCTGAGTGTGGCAGGCCACTCGCTTGGAATGCATACCGGTTTCCCGTTCGCGCGCATCGAGTGCCGCCGCCAATGCCTCAACCAGGGCTGACTGGCTAACATCACGTTCATGCAAAGAGCGCTGCTGACTCATATAGCCCAGAAAACATCCTTCGCAGCAAAATGCACCGTCATGCCCAGCGGCATAACTGGATTCAGTGATTTGTTGGCCGCACCAGCGGCATGCCTGAGAATGATCAATCATCGGTGATGGCTCCAGTCTGAATTCATTAATCCCTGGGGAAAAAAATTGACATGAGGTCATCAGCTTTTCCCTGATTGCACGGCATCTTCAAAGGTTCCGATCCGCTATCTACTGGCGCTGATACGATACAAGTCATCGCGCGTCAGTGGCATATCAAGTGATTGACCGGCATGTCCAACCAGAACCTGATAGACATTGATTTCACCAACATCGAAGAAATAAGCACAGCCGGCCATGTAGAGCTTCCAGAGGCGATAGGATTCCTCGCTGGACAGCTCGGCCGCCTGCTCTTTTTTCTCGACCAAGGCTTTGACCCAGTGGCGCAGCGTCAGTGCGTAATGTCTGCGCAGCCCCTCGATATCAACCACTTCGAACCCTGCCCTTTCCATCGCCTGCGATACCCTGCTGATGGAAGCCAACTCACCGTCGGGAAAGATGTAGCGATTGATAAAGCGGGTCAGCTGGGTACGCCGCCAGCCAGCCTCGTTAGATATGCCGTGATTGAGAAACAGACCATGGGGTTTGAGCACACGCTTCACCAGAGAGAAGTAGGTAGGGAAATTCTTTATCCCGATGTGTTCAAACATGCCGACACTGACCACACGGTCGTACTGGGCATCCTGCGGCAGGTCACGGTAGTCGCGCAGTTCAATGGTGACCTGAGCGGATAAATCCTCTTCCTCGACACGCTGGCGGGCGAAATGGTACTGGGCCTCACTGAGGGTGATGCCATGCACCTGAACGCCATAATGACGTGCCGCCCAAATGGCCAGTGCGCCCCAACCGCAACCGATATCCAGCAGCGTCTGTCCCGGCGACAAGCGCAGCTTGCGGCAGATATAGTCCAGCTTGTTTTGTTGGGCCTCCGCCAGCGACTCATCCTGACGTCGAAAATAGGCGCAGGAATAGACCATTTTCGGATCCAGCCACAGCTGGTAAAACGCATTGCCCACGTCATAGTGATGAGCGATGGTGGCATGGGAATTATCATGTTCCAGAACCTTCCGAGCCAAGTGCAGCCGGCTAACCGGCAGGCGCAATGCGAGAGAGATCAATTGCCACTTGTCCCGCCACGACAGCCTCAATCCCGACAGATGCGGCGCCAGACTGAACAGGCCTTCCAAGTCACCAATAACATCGATCTGGCCGGCCAGATAAAACTCGGTCAGGCGAACGAGATTGCGGTGCAAGATCAAGTCACGCAGTGCGCCCGGGTGATGAAATACCAGTCGGCAGCTTGCACCCTCATCGCCAACAGCCAAACCACCGTCCCATAACTGCACCGCCACCTCACCTGTGTATTCGCTCAGCAAAAGGTAAACAATGGCGCGCCCGGCATCGGCCTGCGCACTGAAATGACGGGCATCCGGGGATGCGGCACTGAGATGCAGATTTGTTTGATCCACGACGTTTTGCATGATTAATCCTCCTGCTCATAAAACCTGTTTTACCCTCATAATTCAAAGCGTAGAAGATAGGCGCAAGACACAGGTCAAGCAATATTCAAATCATCAAAATATCTCTTTTCACAGCTTCACATTCCGCAGGCGAAGGGCGTTCATGATCACCGACACCGAGCTAAAGCTCATGGCCGCCGCGGCAATAATAGGCGACAACAAAATACCGAAAACAGGAAACAGCACACCGGCGGCGACGGGGACGCCTAAGGCGTTATAGATGAAAGCAAAGAACAGGTTCTGACGGATATTGCGCATGGTGGCGTGAGACAGGCGCCGCGCCCGCACGATGCCGCGCAAGTCACCCTTGACCAGGGTCACGCCGGCACTTTCCATCGCCACATCGGTACCTGTGCCCATGGCCACGCCGACGTGGGCCTGAGCCAGTGCCGGGGCATCGTTGATGCCATCACCCGCCATGGCGACGATACGCCCTTCGGCTTGCAGCTGTTTCACCACTTCGGCTTTTTGCTCCGGCAATACCTCGGCCTGAACCTGATCGATATCCAATTTCGCCGCCACCGCCTCGGCCGTCTTGCGACTGTCGCCGGTGAGCATCACCACGCGAATACCTTCGGCATGCAGATCGCGAATCGCCTCAGGCGTGGTTTCTTTGATGGGATCGGCAACACCGATCAAACCGGCGGCCTTGCCATCGATCGCCAACAGCATCACGGTCTGGCCTTCGGCGCGTTGGCTATCGGCCTGCTGCGGCAAATCACCCACGTCAATACCCAGGCTTTCCAACAATTTGAGGTTACCCAGCGAGACCTCATGGCCATCCACCACACCGGTCACACCCTTGCCCGTCACCGACTGGAAATTGTCGGCCGACGTCAATTCCACACCGCGTTCCTCGGCGCCCTGCACAATGGCTTCGGCCAGGGGATGTTCACTGGCTCGTTCCAGACTGGCGGCCAGGCGCAGGTTGTCGGTTTCCTGAAAACCCTCGTTAGCCAATACCGAGACCAACTTCGGCTTGCCTTCGGTGAGGGTGCCGGTCTTGTCCACGACCAGCGTGTCGACCTTGCGCAAGACTTCCAGCGCCTCGGCATTTTTGAACAGCACGCCCATCATCGCCCCTTTGCCGGTACCGACCATGATGGACATGGGCGTTGCCAGTCCCAGCGCACAGGGGCAGGCGATGATCAGCACCGCCACAGCATTGATCACCGCGTAGGCAATCGCCGGTTCGGGGCCCCACAGACTCCAGACGATGAAGGTGGTGATCGCGATCACCACCACCGCCGGGACGAAATAGCCGGACACGACATCCACCAATCTCTGGATGGGGGCACGGGAGCGCTGGGCTTCTGCAACCATATGGACGATTTGCGCCAAAAGGGTATCCGAACCCACTTTTTCGGCCCGCATCAGGAGGCCACCCGTGCCGTTGACGGTAGCGCCGATCAGTCGTTCCCCCGTCATTTTTTCCACGGGCATCGGCTCACCGGTCACCATGGACTCGTCCACGTGGCTTTCACCATCGATCACTGTGCCGTCCACCGGTATCTTTTCACCAGGGCGCACCCGAAGTGTATCGCCGACCTGTACATGCTCCAGGGGGATATCCTCTTCAGTACCATCTTCCCGCACGATGCGTGCCGTTTTCGGCGCCAGGCCTAACAATAATTTGATGGCGGCATTGGTCTGGCTGCGTGCCCGCAGTTCCAGCACCTGCCCCAGCAATATCAAGGTGGTGATCACTGCCGCCGCCTCGAAATAGACCGGCACCACGCCAACCTTGTTAAACACCTCGGGCGGGAAAATACCGGGGGCGACGGTGGCAATAACACTATAGATAAAAGCCACCGAGACACCGAGTCCGATGAGGGTGAACATATTCAGGTTACGCGTAACAACCGACTGGATGGCACGCACATAAAAAATCCAGCCACCCCAGACGATTACCGGTGCCGACACAATCATTTCCAGCCATTGACGCAGACTGGGGTCGATCAGTTCCGCCATGCCTTGCGGCCAGAACTCGGCGGCCATGGCGCTGAACAACACCGGGATGGCCAGCATGGCGCTGACCCAGAAGCGTTTGCTCATGTAGTCCAGTTCGCTGGTGTCTTCCTCGACCTCCACGCTAACGGCCTCCAAGGCCATACCGCATTTGGGGCAATTGCCGGGATGATCCTGGATGATCTCCGGGTGCATGGGGCAGGTATACTGGGTTTTGCTAACCACGACCGGTATGCCTTTGGGCTCCAGTGCCATGCCGCATTTGGGACAGCTTCCCGGCCCTAATTGCTCGACTTCCGGGTGCATGGGGCAGGTGTAGACAGTGTCGTCATCACCCTCCGCCACTTCCACTTCACCCGCTCCATCTTCATCCGCCCCATCGCATTTATGCAGATATTTTTCGGGCTCGGCGACAAACTTCCCCTGGCAAGCGGCGCTGCAAAAATAGTGTGTGTGGCCGGCATGCTCAGCCTGAAATTCAGCGTCCGGGGTGACCGACATGCCACAGACCGGATCGGTCAGGCCGGACGGTGCCGGATCAGTCTGAATATACCGCGCGGGCTCATCCGCGAATTTCTGCTGGCAGTGCGCACTACAGAACAGATATTCATGCCCCGCATGCTGCACGCGCCGTTGTGTGTCCTCTGACACTTCCATACCACAGACAGGATCATTTGCCATTGCCAGCTCCTTAGCCCGATGGGCGATTAAACGATGGATACATCCAGCCTAGCCCCTATGTGCTACCCACAGGTCAAGCACCCTATCGAGAACGAGCGGGAACCATCACTTCCTCGATGAGATGACACACGGACTCACCACTCGGCATACCGTCAGGCATCGCCTCCCAGCTGACCAATGCCGACTCCATGCGCTGTTGCAAGGTCATCAATTCATCGAGGTGACGGCGATTTTCAGTAATACGCCGGTGGATAATTTCACGCACGCGCGGACAGGGAGACTCCCCCTGCTGGGCATGACCGAGAATCTCGCGGATCTCATTCAGGGTAAATCCCAGACTCTTCGCCTGACGCACGAAAAGCAGCCGATGAATATCGGCTGGTTCAAACAGCTTGTAGCCGTTATCGGGATTCCGCCGTGGTTGTAAAAGACCAATCTGCACATAATGGCGCACCGTATCGGGCGTCACGCTGGCCCGCGCGGCCAACCCAGAAACCGTAAACATAAAACCTCCTAATGAGCGTGATCGCCCGTATCACTATGGGCTGTCGAGCCCTCTTCAAGACCGTCATCCATACCACTGGAATCCATCATCGAATCATCCATACCAGGATCACCAACATCGTGGGCATGCTCATGCTCGTCATCCGCTGGCGTACCGTCCTTCGATTCATGCGCATGTGCATCATCGCCTGCGGTTTTTTTGCCATCGCCATGCCCATGGGCCTGGCCATCGGCATGCTGATGCGAGTCCACATTGGGCAGTGACATCACCCCCAGGCCATAGCGATACACGACCTCACCGCCATGCCAAGCCGTGGAAAGTAACAACACGCCCCCCACCAGCATCAGCGCGATAAAACCTTTGCCCAATGACTTCCCGGAACGCACACACCGGGCAACCCAGACGGCCAGCAGGGGAAACAGAATAATGACGGAAATGGCCCAGTTACGATGCTCAGTCATAGCCTCGTGGGAGGCTGTGTCATGGGCTACCGTGTTATAGGCGTCCAGGCCGGCAAGTCCTGTCAACAGCGTAATGCCCGCGCCAAACCAGAGTGACCAACGCGCCACGATGAGCCATTGCTCACGCAAAATACCCGTCACAAAATTGCTCACGACGAACAAAATCACCGACAATGACAGCAGAGCCACCGTAAAATGCACGAATATAGGGTGCCAGTTGGGGATAATTTCAGGCATAGGTTTTCCTTTTCTATCGTCTAATCGAAGTTAGTTCTATCTACCAATAAATTCATGCTTCATCGGTCTGTATTTCACTGCGAGTACGAATGCGATACAACTTTTCTACCGACTGCACGGCAACGATGCCATCACCGGCCTGACCGACATGCGCCGACTCCATGACGGCTTCGACAATGGCATCCACCTTTTCTGTCTCGGTGAAAATTTCAAGGCGGGCATGGCTCGTCATCCAGTCACTGCTGTAGAGATCCGCGTATTCACCGTAGCCTTTGATATGGCTGAGACTGAAACCCTGCACACCCAGCGCCTGCAGCCGTTGCTCCACCTTTTTACAGGCATCACAACGAAAGACAGCGGTAATCTTTCGATATTTCATGGTGTCACCTCCGCTCCGAACCACTGCACTCAGTGATCCGGCGCCATATTCACTCACTGTTTATTACAATCCTTACCAATATGCGTTAAGGCATTACCTCGCCACATCGCCAAAAAATCACTGCGGGCTATTGGCTATCCATTATTGATACTTGAATCCGTGGCTTCAGGGCGGATGCAGAGTGCAAGATATTGATTTCACAGTGGAATTAAAAAATCTTAGCTTCACCCATAGGTTAAGCGGGCATTTTTTAAACCGCTGTGGAATCAAGAGCTTGTGCTATGCGCCGTCATGAAGTCACGGATTCAGGTGATAATAAACACCCCCCTTATGTTTCTTGCCATCGGCGGTCTTGAACAAAATCATCAATTGATGTTTCTTGCCATCCTGCATGTCGTAACCCGCCATGTACCAGTCCCCCATCTTCATGGCCTTTTTGCTTTCATCCTTGCCATCCGGGTAGACAACCTTGGTATTCATGACGATGTCATCAATGGGCTTGCCATCCTTTTCCACCTTGACCATAAAGTGGTGACTGCCCCCCATCGAAGGGCCATCGGCGGGTTTCATGACATGAAAGCTGACGCTATAACCATCGATCTGTTTCTTTTCCAGGAACATGCCATCCATCTTATGGCCGTCCTTGGCATGGCCTTCATGCTTCATGCCATGGTGATCACCGTGTTTCATGTCACCATGATCACCGTGTTTCATACCGCCATGATCATCGTGCTTCATACCACTGTGATTATCGTGTTTCATACCCGCATCGTGACTATGTTCGTCATGAGACATACCTTTTTCACTCTCATGATCATGCCCTTCCGAGGCCTGAGTGGCGGACAGTCCAGTCATCATTCCGGCAAGGGTGAGTGCCATCAGTGTTTTACGCATTATGTTATCTCCTATTTATCGTTACATTTATTCAGTTAGGAACGTGCACGTTCCTTATTACAGATGAGACTTCGCTCGAAGAACGACATCCATTTGTTACTCATTATCCGCATCAAGTACCTGCAGACGTTTGCGGCGACCTTTTTCCTGCCACTGCATCACCATGCCGTAGATCAGCGGCAACACCAGCAGACTGAGCAGCGTCACCGTTACCATGCCACCCACCATGGGGGCGGCAATGCGTTGCATCACACCCGAACCGGTACCCGTACCCCACATAATGGGTAGCAGGCCGGCAATAATCGCGGTGGCGGTCATGGCGATGGGGCGCACGCGTTCTGAAGTGCCGCGGTGAACCGCAGTCATGATCTGCTCCGCTGTCAATACGCCACCGAACTCCCGGCGCCGACGCGCTATTTCATGGTCAATAAAGGTCAGCACCAGCACACCGATCTCCGCCGCCACCCCGGCCAGGGCAATAAAACCAACCGCCACCGCAACGGACATATTGAAACCCAGCCAATACACCAGCCAGAAACCACCGATCAGTCCAAAGGGAATGGACAACATGACCACCAGCGGTTCGGTGATGTTGCGGAAGTTGAAATACAGCAGCAGAAAAATGATCAGCAGAGTGACCGGTACCACGATGCGCAGACGTTCGGCAGCACGTTCCATGTACTCGAACTGTCCCGACCAGATCAACGTATAACCGGGAGGGATGCTGACCTGTGACTCAACGACTTGCTTGGCCTCAGCGACATAACCACCAATGTCTGATGTCTTGATGTCCACGTAGATCCAGGCATTGGGCCGGGAGTTTTCACTCTTTATCGAGGGAGGGCCACGGCGCAGCTTTAACTCCGCCACCAGATTCAACGGAATCTGTATACCGGTGGGGGTGGGAATGAGCACTTCTTTCAGTTGTTCAAGGTTGTCACGCAACTCTCGCGGATAGCGGATATTGACCGGATATCGCTCCAGTCCCTCCACGGTCTCCGTCACATTCATGCCACCAATGGCGATAGCAATGACATCCTGCACATCACCCGTCGTCAACCCGTAACGCGCCGCCTCTTCGCGATTGATGTCAAAATCGAGATAATAACCACCGGCGGCCTTGTCACCAAAGGCGGACAGGGTGTCGGGCAACTGCCGCAATGCCTGTTCGATATCGGTGGCGATATCTTCCAGCACATTGAGATCCGGCCCACTGACCTTGATACCGATGGGCGTCTTGATGCCGGTGGAGAGCATGTCGATACGCGTCTTGATGGGCATGGTCCAGGCATTGGCCAGGCCCGGGAATTTGATCGCCGCGTCCATTTCGGCCATCAGTTCCTTGGTGGTCTTGGTCGGATCCGGCCACTGATCCTTCGGCTTGAGACGCACCGTGGTCTCGATCATCGCCAACGGCGCCGGATCGGTGGCGGTATCCGCGCGCCCCACCTTGCCGAACACGCTCGCCACCTCGGGGAAGGTCTTGATGATCTTGTCCGTCTGTTGAAGGATTTCCTTCGCCTTGGTGATGGAGACGCCGGGATAGGTTGACGGCATGTAGAGGATATCACCCTCGTCCAGCGGCGGCATGAATTCACTGCCGAGTTGGTTGAACGGCACCCAGGTAGCGGCAAGTAGCACCGCAGCGATAATCACCGTCGAACGGCGCCAGTTGATGGCCAATTGCAGTGTGGGCGAATGCACCCAGTGCAAGGCACGGTTCACCGGATTTTTCGCTTCGGGCATGATATGGCCACGGATGAAATAACCCATCAGCACCGGTACCAGGGTAATCGCCAGCAGTGCCGCAGCGGCCATGGCATAAGTCTTGGTAAAGGCCAGCGGGGCGAACAAGCGCCCCTCCTGTGCCTGCAGGGTGAACACCGGCAGGAACGACACGGTGATGATCAGCAGAGAGAAAAACAGCGCCGGCCCCACCTCGCGTGAGGCCTCGGCCACCGCCGCCCAGCGTTCATCGTTATCCAGCTCACCACCCTTGCGATCAACGGCATGCTCCAGGTGTTTATGGGCGTTTTCAATCATGACGATGGCGCCGTCCACCATCGCACCGATGGCAATGGCAATACCACCCAGGGACATGATATTGGCATCGATACCCTGCCAGCGCATAACAATAAATGCGAGCAGGATACCGATCGGCAGGGTGATAATAGCCACCAGCGCGGAACGGGCATGGAGCAGAAAAACAATGGCGATGAGGGCCACCACGATGGATTCCTCAATCAGTTTTTCCTTAAGATTATCCACCGCGCGCTCGATGAGATCGCCACGGTCATACACCGGCACAATCTCCACCCCTTCCGGCAGCCCCTTGGCCAGCTCGGCGAGTTTTTTGCGAACCCCCTCGATGGTGGTTAGGGCATTTTCGCCAAAACGCATGATGACGATGCCACCGGCCACCTCGCCTTCACCATTGAGTTCCACCAGGCCGCGACGCAGCTCCGGCCCCAGGTGCACATGGGCCACATCCTCCAGGCGCACCGGCGTACCATCTGCACCCACCGCCAGGGGAATGGACTTGAGATCTTCGATGCCCCGCAGATAACCCTTGGCCCTGACCATATATTCGGTCTCGGCCATTTCCACCAGCTTGCCACCCACGTCATTGTTGGAGCGCTGAATCGCCCGCTTCACTTTTGACAGAGGAATGTCGTAAGCCAGCAATGCCTGTGGATCGACTTCAACCTGGTACTGTTTGACAAAACCGCCGACCGAGGCCACTTCGGAGACACCCTCCACCGTCTGCAAGGGATAACGCAGATACCAGTCTTGCAGTGAACGCAGTTGTGCCAGATCATGATTTCCCGTGCGATCAACCAGGGCGTATTCATAGATCCAGCCAACGCCGGTGGCGTCCGGCCCCAATGCCGGTGAAACACCGGACGGCAGGCGGCCACTCACATAATTTAGATACTCCAGGACACGGGATCGCGCCCAGTACATATCGGTGCCATCGTCGAAGATGACATAGACGAAGGACAGACCGAAGAAGGAATAACCGCGCACCACCTTGGCATTGGGTACCGCCAGCATGGCCGTGGTCAACGGATAGGTCACCTGATCTTCCACCACCTGCGGTGACTGGCCGGGGAATTCGGTAAAAATAATGACCTGCACATCGGAAAGATCCGGGATGGCATCCAGCGCCGTATTTTTCAATGACCAGACACCCGCTGCCACCAGAATCGCCGTGGCGATCAGGATCAAGAACTTGTCACGCAGGGAGGCGCTGATGATTTTCTGAATAATCATGGCGCGCCCCTATTGCCCGTCGTCCATGGACATGTCACTCATGTCCATGTCATCCATATCACTCATGTCCATGTCACCCATGTCCATATCGCTCATGTCCGCACCGGCCCCCCCGCTGTTGCCACCCGCCAGGCTGTCCAGCATCTTCGCCGTGGCCTCACGTAGCTTGGATTCTGAATCGATGAGGAATTGTGCCGAGGTCACGACCTCTTCACCCGGCGCCACACCCTCGATAATTTGCACGCGCCCTTCGGAGGCCAGACCCAGGATCACCGGCCGTGGTTCAAACTTACCCGGCGCACGCACAACGAAGAGCAGATCACGCTCACCCGAACGCACCACGGCTTCACTCGGCACCACCACGGCATCGACCACCC
>JALTPW010000313.1 GCA_026999335.1 Chromatiales bacterium | reverse complement strand
AAATAGTACCGTATGGGCTAATGCCCTCACTGGTGGTAATATCTGCCGATTCTGGATTTCATACCGATGTAGTTATATCCGAGGTCGTCATGGCAGGACACAGTAAATGGGCCAATATTCGCCACCGCAAGGGTGCGCAGGATGCCAAGCGCGGCAAGCTGTTCACCAAGCTGATCCGTGAGATCACCGTCGCCGCCAAAATGGCTGGCCCCGACTCCAGTGCCAATCCGCGTCTGCGCTCCGCCATCGATGCGGCCCTGTCCAACAATATGCCCAAGGACACCATCGAGCGTGCCGTGAAACGCGGTGCAGGCGCCGGCGAGGGTGAGAATTATGACGAAATCCTCTATGAGGGCTACGGCCCGGCGGGTGTTGCGGTGATGGTGGAATGCCTCACCGACAACCGCAATCGCACCGTTTCCGAGGTGCGTCACGCCTTCACCAAGAGTGGCGGCAATCTGGGCACTGACGGTTCGGTGTCCTATCTGTTCACCAAGCTGGGGGTGCTCAGCTATCCCCCGGACAGCGATGAAGATGCCATCATGGAGGCCGCGTTGGAGGCCGGTGCCGACGACGTGGTGGTCAATGACGATGACACCATCGACGTGCTCACCGCCTGGGAAGAGTTGCTCAATGTCAAGGAGACCATGGTTGCCGCCGGTTTTGAGCCGGCCAATGCCGAAGTCACCATGCAGGCCTCCACCTCGGTGGAGTTGGGCGTGGACGACGCAGAAAAGGTCATGCGCCTGGTGGATATGCTGGAAGACCTTGACGATGTGCAGAAGGTCTACAGCAATGCCGATTTTTCCGCTGAGGTGATGGCGCAGCTGTGATGCGACTTGTCCCTTTACGGACACGTCGATATGTAGGGTGGGCATTGCCCACCAGTGCGCATCTTGCGGCCTTGCCGGTGGGCCGTGCCCACCCTACCGGTAGCTGCCAAGAAGTACATTGGTTGCATGGCATACACGGCATCTATTGGGTTATTGACGCAAAGTGATACGAAAATTACAAAAAAAATTATAAAAAAATTACAAAAAATACTGCATGCTGAAATACCTTTAACGAAAGAAATGGGTGTTGAGGTAGAAGAATATGCTGATTTATCGTTAACCGTCAGCGCTCCCCTTGCGAACAATATCAATCATAAATGCACAGCATTTGGTGGCAGTCTTTATTCCGTCTCTGTTTTATCGGGTTGGGGACTTATCTATCTGGCATTGGAAGAGCATCAATTATCTGGGCATATCGTCATTCAGGAAAGCGATATAAAATTTCTTAAGCCCGTTGCATCTGAAATAACGGCCAAGTGTTCGTTTGAATCAAAACAACAA
>JALTPW010000312.1 GCA_026999335.1 Chromatiales bacterium | reverse complement strand
ATTATATCAATGCCGTGGCGGCGCTGGAAACGGCACTGTCGCCGCTGGCCCTGTTGGCGGGACTGCAGGCCGTGGAGACTGCCCACCAGCGTGTGCGCGGTGAACGCTGGGGGCCGCGCACACTGGATCTCGACTTGTTACTGTATGCTGACCAGACCATCGACCTGCCCACGTTAACGGTGCCTCACCCGGGGCTGTATGAACGCAACTTCGTCCTGTATCCTCTGGCCGAGATAGCACCCGGGTTGGTCATTCCCGGCGTCGGCGTGCTGGACGAGCTGTTGGCCCGATGCGAGCGCGGGTCGCTGGTCGTCATCGAAAAAGCCAGTCGGATACGAGCCAGCTAATTAAAGCCCGTCGATCAATCGTGGTGTCGCGTCCTCTGTGCAAGCTGACAAACAACGTCCATCGAGGCTGCGGGCCGCGAGCGATTGATAGACGTGCCCTGATCCGGATTTACATGCCATGAACAGCGCAGACATTCCCCACCATATCGTCATCGAAGGCCCTATCGGGGTTGGCAAGACCAGCCTCGCCCGGCGTCTCGCCGAGGATTATGAAGGCGAGCTGCTGCTAGAGGGCGCGGAGGAAAACCCTTTCCTCGAACGCTTCTACAAGAACCCGCGCCATGCAGCCTTGCCGACACAGTTGTTCTTTCTTTTTCAGCGCGCCCAGCAGATGCAGGCGTTGCGTCAGAATGACCTTTTCGCCCCCGTGCGTGTGGCCGATTTCCTGCTCGAAAAGGATCGCCTGTTCGCGCAGTTGAACCTGGACGACGATGAGCTGCGTCTCTATGAACAGGTCTATGCCAGTCTCACCCTCGACGCTCCGCGTCCGGATCTGGTGATCTACCTGCAGGCACCAGTGGAGGTGTTGCTGGATCGGGTGCGGAAACGTGGCCGCGCCTTCGAGCGTTTCATCGAGAGTAACTATCTGCAACGTCTGGTGGAGGCCTACACGCGTTTTTTCCATTACTACAGCGATAGTCCGCTGCTAATCGTCAATGCCGCTGAAATTGACCTGGTCAACAACACGGGCGACTATCAGCGTCTGCTGGAACGTCTGGGTCAGGTGCGCAGCGGCCGCCACTATTTCAATCCTGGTTCCTTTGCGTTCTAAGGAGTTTTGTACATGCATCGCATTACCACTACGCGACTGAAAAAAATGAAACAGGAGGGCGAGAAAATCGCCTGCCTGACCGCCTATGACGCCAGTTTTGCACACATTCTGGACGCCGCCGGGATGGAAATTCTGCTGGTGGGCGATTCCCTGGGGATGGTGATCCAGGGCCAGGAAACCACCCTGCCGGTGAGTCTCGACGAGATGATCTATCATACCCGTGCGGTGCGCACCGGCAGCGAAAAGGCCCTGTTGATGGTGGACATGCCTTTCATGGCTGATGCCACACCCGCCCAGGCCCTGCACAGCGCCGCTCGCCTGATGAAGGAAGGTGGCGCGCAGATGGTCAAACTGGAAGGTGGCAGCGTCCTGCTGGAAACCGTAAAGGCCCTGGCTGCGCGCGGCATTCCGGTGTGTTCTCACTTGGGTTTGTTGCCGCAGTCGGTGCACAAGCAGGGTGGCTACCGGGTGCAGGGCCGTGACGAGGCTGGCGCCCTGGAGATGATCAGCGACGCCCGCGCCATGCAGGCCGCCGGTGCCGATATGCTGTTATTGGAATGTGTGCCCGCAACACTGGCCGCCGAGATCACCCGCGCCGTAGAGATTCCGGTGATCGGCATCGGCGCCGGGCCGGATGTGGATGCGCAGGTGCTGGTGTTATACGACATGCTGGGCATCACGCCGGGCAAACGGCCCAGCTTCAGTCACGACTTTCTCGCCGACAGTGGCGACATCTCTGCCGCCGTGACCGCCTATGTGCAGGCCGTCAAGGATGGTAGTTTTCCCTCCAGCGCACATAGTTTCTAGTTATGCAGAGGATTACTACCATTGCCGACCTGCGCCGGCAGGTCAGCCGGTGGCGGCAGGCCGGTGAGCGCATCGCCCTGGTGCCCACCATGGGCAACCTGCATGCCGGCCATTTGCAACTGGTCGAGACGGCGAGACGGCAGGCGAATCGTGTGGTGGTCAGCATCTTCGTCAATCCTATGCAGTTCAGCGATGCCAGTGGCGGCGATTTCGAGCACTATCCGCGCACCTTCGAGGCCGATCGGGAGAAACTGGTGGAGAGTGGGGTGGACCTGCTGTTTTTTCCTGCCCAGGAAGAGATGTACCCGGCAGGTTTTAAGGACGTGACACAGGTGGAGGTGCCGGGTATCTCCGACATCCTTTGCGGCGAGTTTCGGCCCCGCCACTTCGTCGGTGTGGCTACGGTGGTGGCCAAGTTTTTCAACATGGTGCAGCCGGATGTGGCGGTGTTCGGTGAAAAGGACTACCAGCAATTGCTGGTGATTCGCCGCCTCACCGGGGAATTGTGTTTTCCCGTCGAGATCATTGGCGTAGCCACCGTGCGCGAGGCCGATGGCCTGGCCATGAGTTCGCGCAATCAGTACCTCGGTGCGGAAGGGCGGCGGCGGGCCGCCGCCTTGTACCGAGCATTACAGGCCGCCAGTGAGCGGCTGGCATCCGGCGAGACGAACATTGCCGCCATCGAATCGGCGGCCGTAGCCTGTCTGAAAGATGCCGGTTTCCGTCCGGAATACTTCACTGTGCGCCGTGCCCATGATTTGCAGCCTGCCGCGATGGACGATGTGGAGCTGGTCATCCTTGCTGCCGCCTGGCTGGGCGAGGCGCGTCTGATCGACAATCTCCAGTTACGGCGCCATTGTAGCGCTCCAGTGTGATTCCCTCACACATTCATTGTTTCCGTTGTCTGCTATAGGTGGCACAAGCCAAGGTGAACAAGGTGTGACACATGCGGTTATAGGAACGCAGTGTGGTGTAGATGGCGACCAGGAACAGTGCTATGGACACCAGTATGGCGACCCATTCCGAGCCATGCAGGCCAAACACCAGAATTTCGACACTCAGCACCCAAAAGGTAATACCGATGGCACGTGCGGTGCGCCACAGGTGTACATGGTCGCTGAGCGCTTCCGGCGAGCCGTTGTCGCTGAAGACATGGATATAGGAAAACAGGAAAGACTGCATCCTCGTACAACAGCCGGTGAGTTGAAGGCGCTTGAGGCCCTGGCGGGCGGAAACGAAAACATTGGCGCCGAATTCCTTGTGCAATCTGAGGTAGTCGTCATGGACGGCGCCGGGGCATGCATTGACCATCTTATCCAGCCAGTCGTGGTTTTTTTCCAGGTGACGATTGAGGTAAATGTCCTCGAAGAGGAAGAAGTAGGAGCCGAGTAGGTTCAGTATCAGACCGGTGACGAAGATGCCGATGAGGCCAAAGGCCGTGAGCAGTGAGCCGGCGACGTCCTTGAAGGTCTGTGGCAGGGCCTCGGTGAGGGTTTGGTAGTGGTTGAGTGATGTGATCCAGCCTGGCGCCAGTTGCTGCAATTCCATGTCGTGTACAAGAGCGAAATAGATGATCTGCGCAATCCAGAAAAATGCGCCCGTCATGCCGAATTCGCTGAAGCGGGAACTGATGTTCATGCTGTACCCCGCAAGAAGAGGAGATTAACGGAAGAAAAATCCGTAGAGACCGCCGACCACAAAGCCAATGGCGGTGCCCGGGCCCGGCCAGACCGAGCCGATGGCTGCCCCGGCCGTCGCAGCGACGGCTACTTTTTCCAGTGGGCTGCTCTCGATCTCTTCAAATATACTGTCCTGACTTGTGGTGGCAAACCTGGTTTCTGCCACCCTATTTTCTTCTGCGGATTTTGTCGGCCCGGCATGGCTGATCAGAGGTGTCGTGACACTGAGCAGTACCGCTAGGGCAATGACTTTCCTGTTCATTGTGTATTTCCTTGAAAATGCGATGAGATATCAGGGCTACAAGGTTGTGCAGAATGGTTACCGGCTCCTCTCCGGTAAATACCCCGAGTCTCGGAGTCTAACAAATTTTCAGCGTCACAATGAGATGAAAAAATACCGCTGTCGCTGGTATCGTTAGCCAGTACTTCTTCAAGGGGAAAGGCATGGGTGAGTGCGCCAGAATCCCATATCTTCCCGGGTTTCCATATCCTGGCGCCATCGTGCGCATGGCGTACGTGACGAGCTGTCAAAATGATTGTTGCCCCACCCCAAAAAAATGTAACGAAAATGCCGTACAGGTGACAGTGTGTCATTACGGTATTTTTCGGCCGGTGGATGGATGTGTCGCGATGTCTGTGACTCGGGGACGACAGCCTTTTGCCTAGCAACGATCACCCAGGAGATGTCATGAAAAGACTAACGATGAGGGCCTTTTTTCTATTGGCCATGCTACTGATGAGTAACGGCTGGGCTGGGCAGACCCTGCCTATGGTGCAGGTCGCTGAGGCCAATCCCTGCGCCATGAAACACAAAAATGCCGGTGACATGAAAATGCACAACCCCTGCGCCATGCAGCACAAAAATGCCGGTGAGATGAAGATGCACAATCCCTGTGCTATGCAGCACAAGAACCCCTGTGCTGGCATAGCTGCTGACCGCATTGATGCCAAACTGATCAAGCGCCCTGCCGGTACTGCACTGTTTTCCGGGGTTTCCCGTGCACAGTTGGTAAAGGAGGGGGAGGCGCTTTTCCGTGATCCTTCACTGAGCCCGAACAAGACCACCTGCAACGATTGTCACACCACCAATGACCTGTTCAAGCCCGGTTTTGCCAAACCTTATCC
>JALTPW010000311.1 GCA_026999335.1 Chromatiales bacterium | reverse complement strand
AGACGGGTGGTGCTGGAAGCCACCGGTATCTATCACCTGGATCTGGCCCTGGCACTCCAGCAGCAGGCCTCTCTCGAGGTCATGGTTCTCAACCCCAAAGCCGCCAAGCACTATGCCAGTGCCCGCATGTCACGTACCAAGACCGATGCGGTCGATGCTGCCCTGCTGGCTGGGTATGCGCAGCATATGCCTTTCAAGCCCTGGCAGGGGCCACGGCCCCAGATGCTCGCCCTGCGTGCCTGTTCTCGGCGCTTGGCGGCCCTGACCCACCAGCGCACCCAGGCCAAAAACCAGCTGCATGCCTTCAGCCAAACCCAAAGCACGCCGGGTTTCATCCTTGAGGACGTCGAGCTCAGTATTGCCCAACTCAATGCCCAGATCGTCGATCTGGAAGCCAGAACTCTGCAGCTGATCGCTGAAGAGGCGGTGTTGCAGCGAGCTTTTGATCTGCTGCTGTCGGTCAAAGGCATTGGCGAGAAGAGCGCCATCCAGCTCCTTGGCGAACTGCTGATTCTGCCGCCGGAGCTGCGCGCAAAGCAGTGGGTGGCGATGGCGGGGCTGGATCCCCGGCACCACCAGTCCGGCAGCAGCGTGGATAAAAAGGCCCGCATCAGCAAGGCCGGCAACCGCTACCTGCGCATGGCGCTCTACATGCCGGCCCTGTGCGCGGCGCACCGTGTCCCCGAGGTACAGGCCTATTACCGCCACCTGATCGAGGATCGGGGCCTGAAGAAGATACAGGCGGTCTGTGCCGTGATGCGCAAACTCCTACACGCCATCCATGGCATGTGGGGGAGTAATACCCGGTTTGATCCCACGCATTTTTATGCGCCGCCTCTGGCAAAGGCCGGGGGGTGATTAGGCCAATTTATGGACTGGAGGCACAGAGGACTTGTGCTGGAACAGAGTATCTACGCTTCCTGCCCCTCCACCGGCGGCATGATGTCGCGAAAACCCCGAATGGCCGCGAACTCACCCACGTCCTTGTCCGGCGCCCGGCTGTCCGGCCGGTGCACGCACAATAGCTGGCCAATACCGGCCTCCTGTGCCGAACGCAACACCGACAGGCTGTCATCGACCAGCAGCGTCATCTCGGGCACGAAAGGTTCCGCCGTCTTTAACAGGGTCCAGAACTGCGGGTCTTCCTTGGGCCGACCAAAATCATGTGCGCAAAAAACAGCATCGAAGTGCCCCGCCAACCGGGTGCGATCCATCTTCAGTTGCAGGCTCTTCATATGCGCATTGGTCACCAGCACCGCGCGGCGGCCCGAATCCCGCACCGCATTGAGAAAGACCACCACGTTAGGATGCACGGCAATCAGGTGATCCACCTCCTG
>JALTPW010000310.1 GCA_026999335.1 Chromatiales bacterium | reverse complement strand
ACATGGGTAAAGGGGCTGTCTTGCGCCTCTTCCTCGGTCATCATTCCTTCCGCCATCATCTGTCGCACCAGCGAGTGGTCATGGGTCACGGCCGTCAGTTCGCGCCCGCGCAGACAGTAAAGCCGCGAGTCACCCACATGCGCAACCAGCACACGATCATTGTGCAATATCAGAACAACCAGGGTAGTGCCCATACCCTCCTGCTGTGTGTTTTCCTCACCAGCGGCAAACACGGTATCGTTGGCCTCGTTGATTGCGCTGTCGAGCAGGCTCGCCAAAGGACTTCTATCCTTATCTCCGCTTTCGGGTAGCGGCTGTTCCAGTGCTGGCCGCAGGTTTTTTTTGATGCATTCGACACTCATACGGCTGGCTATATCACCGGCCTTGTGACCACCCATGCCATCGGCCAGCAGGGCCAGACCACGCTCGGCATCCCAGGCGATAAAGTCTTCGTTGTGATCCCGTTTTAGACCGGTGTCGGTCTTGCCAGCCATGAACAGGGTAAAGTGAGAGGTCATATCATTCCTTGTCTTGTTTTTGTTACAAGGCCGGCTTTGCCTCAGAAACAGGCTTTCTATCACAAACAAACCCTTTGCATACTCTGTAGCATGGGTTCCGTTTCGGCAACCGCAACGACGACTTGAGATACCCCGTCCGCTCACCACAATGCCTCGGCTATTGCCTTACCATCGGCACAGCGACGCCCTGGCTCCTTTTCCAGCGCCTTATTGATACACGCGCCAGACAGCCAGGAAGTTCCATACGCCGTTTACAAATCGGCCTCGGCCTGTCATTGGCGATACGATACATAATTTTCACCCTAGGGGGTGGTTGTTGAGTTTTGCTGATGCAAGAGTTAATAGTAGTCTGGATTTCGCCCACTCAACCCAGGCACTCACGCCGTCTGAGGGGCCGCCCCCACAAAAAATCGCATCAATCATCTATCGGCCGCACTTTCTCGACCTCCACCCGTGACAATAACCACGCCCCGGCCACGAACAACAGGATCAGCGACAACATCCCGACCCGGTGGCTATCCGTGGCGACACTGATAACCCCCACCATCAACGGCCCCAGCAAAGCTGCGAACTTGCCCAGCATATTGTAAAAACCAAAGAACTCCGCCACCTTGTCCGTGGGAATCAGGCGCGCATACAGAGAACGGCTGAGGGCCTGAATGCCGCCTTGCACCAGACCGATGCACACCGCCAGCAGGTAAAATTCCCAGGTCTCTTCGATCAACACCGCCCACAGCGTGACCGCGATATACACACCGATAGCAATGAGAATGCCACGCTTCGCCCCGATCTGCTGCCCCAACCAGCCAAAGGCCAGTGCCGCCGGAAAGCCGACGAACTGGGTGACCAGCAACGCGCCGATGAGATGGGTCTGCTCAAGGCCGATGGCGAGACCATAGTCCACCGCCATACGCACGATGGTATCGACGCCATCGATATACAGCCAGTAAGCGAATAGAAACAGAAACACCGGCCGCAGCTGACGAATGTGCCGGAAGGTATCGAGCACCTGCCGATAGCCGGCACACACCACAGCCCAGCCCGACAAACGCCGCACTACCGGTGGCTCCTTTACCATCAGCATCAGGGGTACGGAAAACAGCGTCCACCACAGGGCTACACTGAGAAAAGAATAACGCACCGCCTCTTCCGCGCTGTCCAGTCCGAAGCTGTCCGGCGACAGGGTCATGGCGACGTTAATGCCGAACAGCAGCCCACCGCCGAGATAGCCCAGCGCATAGCCGATGGCCGACACCATATCCCAATCTTCCTCGCGCGCCACCACCGTGAGCAAAGCGTCGTAAAACACATTCGCGCCCATAAAACCCACCGTCGCCGCCACGAACAGGCCCAGCGCTGCGGCCCACTGCCCCGCCCCCACGGCACTCAGGCCCGCGGTACAAATCACACCCAGCAAGGCGAACAGCAGCAGGAAGCGCTTGCGCAGACCACCGCGGTCGGCCATCGCCCCCAGCAGTGGTGCGGCCAACACGATGAACAGGCTGGCAACCGCATTGCCCAGCCCCAGCTGAAAGGTGCTGACGGTGCTGTCGAGGCCGCTGCCCCAATATTGCTTGAAGAACACGGGAAAAAAGCCGGCCATCACCGTGGTGGCGAAAGCGGAGTTGGCCCAGTCGTAAAAGGCCCAGGCAATGACGGGGCGGGTAAGGTAGCGTTTCATTACCCGGGCTCACGCCACAAGGAGAGGGGGTGACGCCAGAAAACAAGCCGGTAGATGCGACCCCGCTGGTCACCAAAACACGCTCGGCCCTGAGCTGTCGCGGCCTGAAATACCATGCTATTTCCCCGCCAGTTTCTTGAACCGCTTGTCCCATTTTTTGTAACGTCTGCGGCAATAATCATCCAGTGCCTGATAGCCGTCGAAGAACAGCTCGAAGCCTTCCTCCGCCGAGCTATCAAATTCGCATTCATCGTTAGAGTAAGTACGGCAGATCATGGGACGAACCTCATAGATAGCGCATTGCCCCGTTTCCGTAATGTGCTCACAGGGGGCCTCCACAACCAGCATGAACCAACCATCCGAGTCCTTGTAAAACTGGACATTGCGGTGCGACACCTGCCACAGCAGGGTGTCGAAGTCCGCCATCGAGCGTGGTGTATCAATGTGTAAGGTAATGTACTGACAACACTTGGTACCGGTACAGAGACCGCACTTATTCTCTGGCGTGACTTTGATCGACTTCATCATTTTCATCGCCTTGCCGGTCTTTTTCTTATTCGCCATCCAAATCCCCTCGGGTTCAATACCGCATGATAGCAAACCGGGCGACTGGAAATCGCCACGGGATAATGTGATAACATCCGCAAACCACCCGGATATCTATCGATGCTCAAAAACCAGCCTGTCAACGAAACCTTCGCCGCCATCGACCTCGGCTCCAACAGTTTTCACATGATCGTCTGCCGCCTCAGCAACGGTGAACTGCATGTGGAGGACAAGCTGCGTGAAATGGTGCGTCTCGGCGCCGGGCTGGACAAAAAAAACCGCCTGGATAACGCAACCCAGGAACGCGCCCTAGCCTGTCTGGAGCGCTTCGGCCAACGCCTGCATGGCCTGTCGCCGCAACGCATCCGCGCGGCGGGCACCAATACCCTGCGCATTGCACGCAACGCCAGCGACTTCCTCGCCCGCGCCGAACAGGCCTTGGGACATTCCATCGAAATCATCGCCGGCACGGAAGAGGCACGCCTCATCTATCTCGGCGTAGCGCACAGCACCGGTGCAGACGAAAAGCGCCGCTTCGTCATGGACATCGGCGGCGGCAGTACCGAGCTGATCATCGGCGAGGACTTCGAACCTCGCTACATGCAAAGCCTGTACATGGGTTGCGTCAGCATGACACGCGACTATTTTGCCGATGGCGCTATCACGCCCAAGGCCGTAAAACACGCCGAGCTGGCCGCACAGGTGGAGCTTGCGCCGGTCAAGGCCACCTATCGCAACATGGGTTGGGAAAAAACCCTCGGCGCCTCTGGCAGCATTCGCTCCATTCGTAACGTGGTGCAGGCCGAAGGCTGGAGCGACGACGGCATCACCCTCGACTCACTCAAGACACTGCGCAGCGCGATGCTCGATGCCGGGCATATCGACAAACTGTCATTCAAAGGGCTGACAACGGAGCGTGCACCGGTATTTCCGGGCGGGGTAATGATACTCCTGGCCACCTTCAAGACCCTGGGCATCAAGCAAATGCAGGTATCGAACGGTGCCCTGCGCGAAGGGCTGATCCACGATCTGCTGGGACGCGTGCATCACGAAGACGTACGCGGCCGCGCAGTGAATAATCTGGCACAGCGCTATCACATCGATCTGCTGCACGCACAGCAGGTGGTTGAAACCGTGCAGGCCTGCGTGGCACAGGTGGCCGAGCAATGGTCACTGAATCTGCAAGAGAGCCGGCAGTGGCTACAATGGGCCGCGCTGCTGCACGAAATCGGCCTCGATATCGCCCACAGCGGTTTTCATAAACATGGTGCCTACATTGCCGAATTTACCGACCTGTCCGGCTTTTCCCGCAACCAGCAACGCCTGCTGGCAACCCTGATCCGTACCCATCGGCGCAGGCTCTCTGCGGCCGCCTTCGACCATCTTGTCGAAAAACATCAGCATCGCGCCCGGCATTGGGCCGTCCTGCTGCGCTTGGCCGTTCTGTTGCACCGCAGCCGTAGCCCGGAAGCCTTGCCGGAGTTCAAACTCAAAGCCAGCAAAGACAGCCTGACAATAAAATTTCCCGAGGGCTGGCTAGGCACACATCTGCTAACCCAGACGGATCTGGCCCAGGAAGCAGATCACCTGCAAGCAGCGGCATTTTCGCTCAGATTTTCCTGAATCGGCCCAGACAAAAGACCGAAGGAAAACTCAACAACCACCCGCTAAAGCGGGTGGGTTAGTTTTACGGATGGAAAGTCCGGATACGGGTTGATTCGTTTTACCCAGCCCTGCCATGATTCTCGGCAATCCCTGTAGGATGCTGGTGAGCGGTAGCGAACCGCATCGTTTGTGTTATCACGTTCTGGGCGCGGGTGATGACAGGTGTCACCGCCCTCGATCGATGCGGTTCGTGGAACTCACCGCATCCTACAAAGACGACCGAAACAACTTGCCTTCACCTTCAACAACTCATACAACAAGCAGCACGGATAAATCTGACCACCTAAAAGGCGGTGGTTTTGACCAAATTAATGGAAAACAAC
>JALTPW010000309.1 GCA_026999335.1 Chromatiales bacterium | reverse complement strand
CCCACCCTACCGGGCTGCTTGCTTGGAAAACGTTTCAGTACCAGTGCAACAGCCTGAAGAACCGTTCCTACATCTCTCCTACGCCTCTCCTACGCCTCTCCCACACCCTTTGCCCCACCGAACCAGGACAGTTTTTTGTGCAGGCTTACCACATCACCGACAATAATCAGCGTCGGTGGCTTGACCTCCGTGGTCTCGATGATCGAAGGCATGCTGCCGAGGGTGCCGATCACCACTTTCTGCCGCCGGGTCGTGGCCTTCTGCACCAGTGCTATGGGCGTATCCGCCGGCAGGCCGTGTGCCACCAGCTTGCCACACAGCTCCTTCACGCCCAGCAGGCCCATGTAAACGACAATCGTCTGCTGCGGCTGTGCCAGCGCCTTCCAGTTCAAACTCATGCTGCCATCCTTGAGATGGCCGGTAACGAATACCACGGACTGGGCATATTCACGGTGGGTCAAGGGAATACCCGCATAAGAAGCCGCACCCGCCGCCGCGGTAATACCGGGCACGATCTGGAAATTGACACCCTCCTGCATCAGGGTCTCGATCTCCTCGCCACCACGACCAAAAATAAACGGATCACCGCCCTTCAGACGCAGCACCCGCTTGCCCTTTTTGGCAACACGGGCTAACAGTAAATTGATATCCTCCTGCGGCAGGGTGTGTTGATCACGCGTCTTACCCACATAGATCAAATCCGCATCACGGCGCGCCATATCCAGAATTTCCTCCGATACCAGCCGGTCGTAGACAATCACGTCCGCCTGCTGCAACAAACGCAGAGCACGAAAGGTCAACAGATCAGGATCACCCGGCCCCGCCCCCACCAGATAGACCTCGCCGCGGGGTCGGTCGGAGGCCGCAGCCTCATCCACGGCCTTGTGCATGGCGGCGCGCGCCGCCTCTTCCTTGCCGGCGAAGACCATTTCGGCAATCGAACCCTGGGCCACATTTTCCCAGAAATGGCGGCGCTGTTCCGGCTCGGAGATACGCGCCTTCACTGGATCGCGAAACTCGTCCATGAGTTCCGCCAGGCCCCCGTAAGCGGCCGGAATCATGGTCTCCAGCCGTGCCCGCAGCAAGCGCGCCAATACCGGCGCCGCACCACCAGTGGACACTGCCACCTGTACCGGTGAACGGTCGATCATAGAGGGTACGATAAAGCTGCACAGTGCAGGCTGATCCACCACATTTACCGGTAGATTACGTGCCTTGCACAGTTCGGAAATACGCCGGTTCACAGCCTCGTCATCGGTGGCTGCGATCACCAATGTACAGTCATCCAGGTCTCCCTCATCGAACTCACGCGCCAGGTGGCTGATCTCAAGCTTGGCCTGGCGTGTCGCCAAACCCTCGCCCAACACTGGCGACACCACCGTGACGCGCGCGGCGGCACGCAGCAATAACGCCACCTTGCGCGCAGCGACGTCTCCCCCCCCAACGACCAGGCATGGCTTGTCGTTAATATCAAAAAACATCGGGAAATATTGCATAACGGAAACCCTGTTCTAGTCCGCCCAATAAACCCGTAGGAGCGGCCTCTCAGGCCGCGACATCAAGGGCGATAAATCAATCGCGGCCTGAAGGGCCGCTCCTACGGTCTGTTTCGTTGTGCTTATCGGATGGCCTCAAGCCCCCCCATGTAGGGCCGCAACGCCTCCGGCACGGTAATGCTGCCATCGACATTCTGGTAATTCTCCATCACCGCCACCAGGGTGCGACCTACCGCCAGACCGGAGCCATTGACGGTATGCACCAACTGTGGCTTACCCGCCTCCGGATCACGCCAGCGGGCCTTCATGCGGCGCGCCTGAAAATCCTCGAAATTGGAACAAGAAGAAATCTCGCGATATTTCTGCTGGCCCGGCAACCACACTTCAAGGTCATAGGTCTTGGCGGCGGAAAAACCGAGATCACCGGTACACAAGGAAACCACTCGATAAGGCAACACAAGCTCACGCAGGATACGTTCGGCATGGCGGGTCAGCTCTTCTAACGCATTATAGGAATCCGCCGGCCGCACTACCTGCACCATCTCCACCTTCTCGAACTGGTGCTGACGAATCATGCCGCGGGTATCCTTGCCGTAAGAACCCGCCTCGCTGCGGAAACAAGGTGTATGGGCGACAAATTTCAGCGGCATCCTGTCGGCCTCGATGATTTCATCGCGCACGATATTGGTCACCGGCACCTCGGCGGTGGGGATCAGGTAATAATCGCCATCGTCACCCATGCGGAACAAGTCTTCACCGAATTTAGGCAACTGACCGGTGGCACGCAGGCTGTCGCTGTTGACTAGGTAGGGCACGTAAGTTTCACGGTAGCCGTGCTCATCGGCATGCATATTCAACATGAACTGGGTCAGCGCACGATGCAGGCGCGCCAACGGGCCGCTGAGCAGCGTAAAACGGCTGCCGGCAATTTTTACCGCGGTTTCGAAATCCATTTGCCCCAGGCCCGCGCCCAGGTCGACGTGGTCACGAGGCTCGAAGCCCAGCTCGGTGGGCTCGCCCCAGCGGCGCACTTCCTGGTTGTCGTTTTCATCGATACCCAGCGGCGTGCTGGCATGGGGAACATTCGGCACCCCCATAAGGATCTCATTGAGCTGCTGCTGAATGTCGTTCAGACGCAGCTCGACATCTTTCAGCTTGTCGCCGAGATCCGCCACCGCCGCCAGCAGCGGCGCCACGTCTTCGCCGCTGGCCTTGGCCCGACCAATGGATTTGGCGCTGTTGTTACGCAGGCTTTGCAGATCCTGGGTCTCTACTTGCAGTTTTTTGCGCTCGGCCTCCAGCGTGGCCAGTTTTTCACTATCCAGCTTGAAGCCGCGGCGTTCGAGTTTTTCCGCCGTGCCTTCGAGGTCGTTACGAATCAGTTTTGGATCAAGCATGTCATTTGTCTTTTGATTTTGTGTTTTGGTTTTATGTTTTTTGCCACAGAGGCACGGAGGACTCAGAGAAAATTTTTTGAGTCAAAAACTCTGTGTTCTCCGTGCCTCTATGGCAACTCAATAACCACCCGCTAAAGCGGGTGGATTAGTCTTACGGACTGAAAATCCACATACGGACCGGTTCGTTTTTTAAACCCACGCCTGCCAGGTATTCCCAGAAATCCCTGTAGGATGTGATGAGTTCCACGAACCACATCGGTCAAACACCTGTCATCACCCGCGCCCAGAACGCGATAACGCCAACGATGCGGTTCGCTACCGCTCACCAGCATCCTACAAAAAAACCAAAACAGCTTGCCTTCATACGCACCTTCAACCTATACAACAAGCGGCACGGATAAACCTGACCGCCTGAAGGCGGTGGTTTTAACCTTAAAACGGGGCGAATAAAAAATCGTTCATTGTTCGATGGTCAACTGCACCGGCCAACTAACGATGTGCCCGGGACCAACCACGGCGTAGAGTTCTTCCATCACCTCGCTGGCCTTGCCCGCTTCGTCAAAGAACTCGATCACCACCGGCAGATCCAGCGATACATCCAGCAGCGACGAGGCATGCAGGGTGCCCGTCTGGCCAAAGCCGGCGATACCGCGAAACACCGTCACACCGCGCACCCGGTATTCATCGTTGAGGCGCTTGAGCAAACGCGATAGGTGCGCCTTTTCCTCTGTCAGATAAACCCGCACCAGAGTCACTTCGATGGTTTTCATCAGTTGCTTCTCCACCATCCTGCACAGTCATGTATCCATGGAGCGGCTTTAGCCGTGACAGCCGAGCCGACCATTTTCTGCGGCGCAATTTCAGCCCTGCACATCAAATCGACCGCCCCGCCAGCACCCCAACCCAGGCCGCGCCGACACACAACAACACGCTTAGCACCATATTCAGCAGGGCCTTCATGGTTTCACCCTCTTCGATCAGATTCAATGTCTCCATGGAGAAGGCCGAAAATGTCGTGAAGGCACCAAGCAGGCCGATCAGCAATGCCGCGCGCCAGTTCGGGCCGAGGCTGAGCTTGTCGATCAGCAACACAAACAAGAATCCCATCAACAGCGAGCCCAGTACATTGACGGCCAGGGTGCCATAGGGAAAACCGCGCCCCAGCAAAGCGTACACGCCGTTGGACATCCAGAATCGCAACACGGCACCCAGCGCACCACCGGCGGCGATGGCCAGTACCTGCATCAGTGCTCGTTTCCGCTTAGCAGGATGTTCATTTTTTCCCGTTCCGGTGCGCCCGATCCAGCGCCCGCAGGTGTGCCAGCCGCTCACCAATACGAAGCTCCAAACCACGCTCGACGGGACGATAGTATACCTGCTCGCCCAGTTCATCCGGGAAGTAATTCTCCCCCGCCGCATAGCCCTCGGGCTCGTCGTGGGCATAGCGATAGGCGCGCCCGTAGTCCAGTTCCTTCATCAGTTTGGTGGGCGCATTGCGCAGATGCAGCGGCACCTCCAGCGAACCGGAGCCCTTGGCCTCCGCCAGCGCCGCCTTCCAGCCCATGTACACGGCATTGCTCTTTGGCGCACTGGCCAGATAGACGATGGCCTGGGCGATGGCCAGCTCGCCCTCGGGACTACCGAGACGTTCTTGCACGTCCCAGGCGTTCAGCGCCAGTTGCAGGCCACGCGGGTCGGCATTGCCGATGTCCTCAGAGGCCATGCGCACCACACGGCGGGCGACGTAGAGCGGGTCGACACCGCCATCGATCATGCGCGCCATCCAGTACAGGGCGGCGTCCGGCTTAGAGCCGCGCACGGATTTATGCATGGCGGAAATCT
>JALTPW010000308.1 GCA_026999335.1 Chromatiales bacterium | reverse complement strand
GGGTGGGTGTTGCCGGCAGCGCCGCTTTTTCACGCGGATAGAAACGCTTTAATATTAATCAATTCCTTATTCATTTGTTGCCGGCAGCGCCGCTTTTTCACGCGGATAGAAACCTGCCTGAAAAACTATCTCTATTATTAACTATTTCGGTTAGTTGCCGGCAGCGCCGCTTTTTCACGCGGATAGAAACGCTGTGCACCGATCTTTTCTCAATTCGTTTTCGGTTGCCGGCAACGCTGCTCCTTCCAAAAATCATTGCGGGCCAGCCTGCGCGGCGTGAGCGCATAAAAGAGCCTGCGCGGCGTGAGCGCATAAAAGAGCCTGCGCGGCGTGAGCGCATAAAAGAGCCTGCGCGGCGTGAGCTCTCAAAACAGCCGCAATTCTCCGCTTCGCAGTCATTGCGGGCTTGACCCGCAATCCAGAAATGCCAGAGCCAAGCGCCATAGTGGGTTTATGAGCCCTAAGCCCGTTAGACAAGGGGCTACTGGATTCCGACTCTCCTACGTCTCACGCCGACGGGCTGCGCCAGAATTGTCTATTGAATTTGCACATGAGGCCTATTTGCAACTGCCTCATGTGCATGGGTGCTCGATCATGATGACGGCAGGTGTAAGAACCTCATACAACATTGCAACGCCAAATAGAAATGCTTGAGGAAATGATTGATAAGCTGATTAAGGCAGACAAAGAAATGCAAGCCAAAGCACGGGTTCTAAAGTCTATTGTGGGCGTCGCTCTTCAAACCATACGCATCCTTGTTGCTATCATGCCAGAGTTGGGAAAAATGAGTGGAAAACAGGCTGCCAGCCTAGCAGATCTTGCGCCAAGAGCTAATGAAAGTGGGGCAAAAGCCAAATATCGCTTTGTTAAAGGTGGACGACCAAAAAGCCGTCAAATAATGTTCATGGCGGCTTTAAGCGCTACAAAGCATGATGAGAAACTAAAACTTCATTATCAAAAATTGGTGCAAAATGGCAAAAAACCAATAGTCGCTATCACCGCAATAGCTAGAAAAATCATCGTCATTGCTAATGCAAAAATCAGAGATAATGTTTATTTAATCAACTGAGTTGATGACGATGGGGTATCGAATATCTTGCCCCTTTTGTCATCCTCGTGCTTGACGCGAGGATCCATGAGGGTTGCGATGGAGAAATGGATTATCGGGTCAAGCCCGATATGACGATGAGAGGTAGTCAGGTGTAACAGCAAAGACTTTGAAATAGTTGTTACCACCCTCATCATCCGCCCCACAAATTGAAACTAATATATTTCCGCCCACTGCCCACTGCCCCCACCCCCCGACTTCTAATTCCAGATTTCCGTTCTTGGCAACGC
>JALTPW010000307.1 GCA_026999335.1 Chromatiales bacterium | reverse complement strand
CGGTACGGCGAATATTGCCATATTTCAATGGGTTAGTGGTGGGTGTGTTAGCTTTAAGCAAGGGGTGGGGAGTCAGAAATTAGAAACCAGAAATCAGAAGGCAGAAGTCGGAAATCTGAAGGTAGAAGTCGGGAAACGGAGGACAGAATTTGTGAGGAAATCGAAATAGATATACTAGAGCGAGATGATTTTAGGTTTGCGCATACCCTGAATTTACGAAATAGTTTTGGCATTCAGTGCTGGTGAAGTTGTCAAGGAGTATGCCGATGCATTCACACACAGCTTGTGGAGTGCGCGCGGCGGCCTTTTGCAACAGATGTTTAAGCTTGGCAAAAACCTGCTCAATCGGGTTCAGGTCCGGTGAATATTTTGGCAAGAACAATATTCTTGCGCCAGCCTGCCTGATCATCTGGCGCACCGCCTTGCTTTTGTGGCTGCCCAGATTATCGGCAACGACAATATCGCCGGGCTTCAAGGTTGGCAGCAGAACCTTTTCAACATAAATGCGAAAGCGTTCACCATTGATCGGGCCGTCCAGCAACCATGGAGCATCAATGCGATCATGACGCAAAGCTGCCAGAAATGTCATGGTTTTCCAGTGACCGCTAGGCACCTTGGCCCGCAAACGCTCACCGCGCAGAGCCCATCCACGCAAAGGGGCCATATTGGTTTTGGTCCAGGTCTCATCGATAAAGACCAGGCGGGCCGGATCAATACGGCCCTGATATTTGCACCATTACATCCGCCTTCGTGCCACATCAGGCCGGTCCTGTTCACTGGCGTGAACGGTTTTTATAGCTGAGCCTCTCGGCATGAACGAATGCCCAGACTGACCGATAGTCTACCTTCAAACCGTGTTCAGCCAGTTCGCCAACAAGCCCGCGCAGGGTGAAATCCTGCCGCTTGCAGCGCTCAAGCAACCAGTCGCGGTAACCATCGCGGATGGCTTTGGCTTGTGGCCTCCCATCTGACCGGGCGCAACACTGCCCGTTAAGCGCTTGCGCTTGACCCAGTTGATGGCAGCACTGACAGAAACACCAAAACGTGCAGCCGCAGCACGGCGTGACATTCCTTTTTGCTCAACCGCACGCACAACACGCTCACGAAGATCAATCGAATAAGGTTTACCCATAGCTGCTGGCCTCCTTACCCAGCAACCATGGTGAATTACAAATCATCCGATCCGGGAATCCCAAATCGATTCACACTAAAATCATCTCGCTCTAGTTCCACTTTGTAAAAGAAAGAACTTTGAAACATTGTTATTATGAGCCAATTATCGGAAATGAAGAACAGCGAGGGCTAGGGCGAGAGTGAAACGAAAGTAAGGATGATAGGGAAC
>JALTPW010000306.1 GCA_026999335.1 Chromatiales bacterium | reverse complement strand
CTTTGCCACGCCAAACGAACACTCAGGGCCACTGGACAGGCCATTCAACGGATTAATCCAGATTGAAGCTGTAACGCGGCTAATAATCACCTTCCAGTGTAACTTCGATATTGACATTATCGTTATACGTTACCAGCTTAACTGATAATCTCGAGCCATCCGGCTGAATTAAGTATGTAGTAGTAAACCTGTTATCCAGATCGCCCGATGGCTTGTCAGTAACATTCAAAAGCACCAGCTTTGCATTCCCATTGAAACCATCTTCAAGCCGCCATGATAACGTCGTTTCAAAGTTGGCATTGTCGATATATGTCCCTATCATTCCGGAATCCCCTATTCTGGCAGTTTCAGGAATTGGAGTTGTCGTTGCTGACACCGTTACAATATTGCCGCCAACACCCAAAAAACGTCTATCGTCAGCATTGACGCTATAATAATTTTTCAGTGTGGCTGAGCCAAAACCACCATTAGTAATAGTGAATTCTGTTTTGCTTTCAACAGGTATCGCAGATTCACCCAGGAATGTAGTGACAGCTAACGTTTTTTCAGTAATGCTGCCGGTGTAACTCTGCCCTTTGTTATTTGAGCCAACTAAAGCCGCATAAACATCATAGCCAGTAAAATAATCATCAGGGAATAATTTGAAATTAATATTTATATCTGTGGGCTGACCATTCCCAGGCGGATTTTTCGTAGTGTTATTCCCCCCCACCACAACCCGATAAAAACAAAACATTCAAAACAAACACATTGATACCAAAATTAATATTCATTTTTCTTTCCATCTTGTAATTTGGAGTAAAAACTGACGACAAGAAAACCTGTCTCAACAGCATCGATTCGGGCGCCGCCTCCAGCCAAGGAACAACAACCCGGCCAGCAATCCGACGAACGATGCGCTGCCACCACCTCCCCCAGCACTGTTATTGCCACCGCTGTTTCCGTTTCCACCGCCCCCTCCGCCAGTGCCGGCGCTATCGCGGACAGCAACGGTCACCGTCCCCCGATCCGTTCTGCCGCGGCTGTCGGTGATGGTATAACTAAACGTGTCGATGCCGAGAAAGCCCGCTGGTGGGCGGTAGGTAAACGTATTGTCGGCATTGCCGATTACGCTTCCT
This sequence comes from Chromatiales bacterium, assembly GCA_026999335.1. Lineage (GTDB taxonomy): Bacteria > Pseudomonadota > Gammaproteobacteria > SZUA-152 > SZUA-152 > DRQN01. The sequence continues at coordinate 11,036 of JALTPW010000306.1, read as the reverse complement.
CCCTGGGTGCTAGTGGCGTCAAAGGCGGTGATATTCAGCCCCACGCCTACATCATTGGCAAGCACGTTCCCGGTCGTCGTTGACCGCTCGAGAGTGGTGTCCGCCCTGTCGTCATAAGCAATGACCGTGGAAGCCGCAACCGCATTGAAAAGCACAACGGCCTCGTTGTTCACATAATCCGCCACAGCGATATCCAGACCACCATCATGGTTCACGTCACCGACTGCCACAGCGCCACCGCCGGTATTCAACACGATGTGCCGCGCCATGCTCAGGCTGCCATCCGCCTGACCCAAGAGGACGCTGAGCCCATAATCAGTGCCGGTGACTATCACGTCGTCGCGCCCATCGCCATCGATATCTGCAAGAGTCAATTCATCGGGATGCGACAGGGAACCCAAAGAATACTGGCTGGCCGGCTCGAACGTGCCGGCTCCCATTCCCAGCAAAACACTCACGTCCTGGTCAGTGGAATTGGACGTGACGATATCGAACGATCCATCGCCATCGATGTCACCAATGGCGATGGATCGCGGAATGCGCCCCACGCTATAAGTCACTGGCGCCGCATAGCCACCCCCGGGCTGTGCAAGTACTATATTCACATAGCTGTCTTCGCTGCCGGTAGCGATATCCGGCCTGCCATCGCCGTTGAAATCGGCCAGCTTGATCGATGACGGGCCTCTGCCCACGGAATAATGCACGGCGCTCGCAAAGCCTCCACCGCTCCTGGCGTGCAACACGCTGACGCTGCCGGCATCGAGGTTGGAGGTAACGATGTCAAGACGGCCATCACGATTCATGTCATCGATGGCCACGCCAATGGGGCCATTGTCCACCGCATAGACCTCGGCCGCGCCAAACCCGCCACCGGCCAGGGCCGGCAGGACGCTGATACTGGCGTCGGCGCCGTTGGCCGCCACCAGATCCGGCCGGCCATCACCGTTCACGTCACCCATGGCCAGGGCGCGTGGGCGATCACCTTCGGTACGGTAATTCACCACCGGCGCGAACATCCCGCCCGCCAGCCCCCGCAAGACACTGACACTGTCACTACCCCAGTTGACCGTGGCCATATCCGTCAGGCCATCGCCATCGAGGTCACCCATCACCAACGCCTCGGGAAAGGCCCCCACGGCATGACGAGCGGGCGCCGCCAGCGTACCGCCCGCCTGACCGAACAATACGGCGATGCCGCTAAAGGCGCTACTGGACTGATGATCGTGCGCCACGACGACATCCGGCCAGCCATCGCCGTTCAGGTCGCCCGTGGTCACAGAAGAAAGCGCATACGAAACACCCGCAGCATAGTTGACCGGTGATGAAAAACCACCGCCCGCCCGGGCCAACAGCAGGCTCACGTCACCGCCGCCATGATTGGCCACAACAATATCCGGCCGGCCGTCACCGTTCATGTCATCCAATGTCACATCCCTTGGGGAATCGCCCACGGCATAGTCAACGGCCGTGGCAAAACCACCCCCACTCAATCCAGAGAGAATACTGATGTTGCCACTACCGGAATTGGCCGTCACGATATCGTCCAATCCATCACCATCCAGATCACCGATCACCAGGCCTCGAGGAGCCGCCCCCACGGTGTAATTCACCATGGAGGAAAAACCACCACCCGCCAGCCCCAACAGCACACTGACATCATTTCCAGACGAATTACTGGTCACGATATCCAGCCGGCCATCACCGTTGACATCCCGGGCGGCCACAGCCATCGGCTTGTCACCCACCGCATAGCTTCCCGCGCTGATAAATCCTCCGCCGCTTTGGCCATGAAACACGTAGACACTCCCGAAGAGGCTTGTCGTGACAATGTCGGTTCGCCCATCACCATTGACATCTCCAATCACCGCAGCATTGTTGCCACCGGTGCCATAGTTCTGTGGTGGAGAAAAGCCGCCACCAGCCTGTCCCAGCAACACCGCATTGGAGGTAACGGCATCCGTCAGTCCATCACCATTTAGATCCTCCAGTAACAGAGGTTGGCCGATACTGTAACTGACCGTGGAGGACAACCCGCCACCGCTCTGACCCAGCAAGACACCTACCCCTCCGTCAGCACCCGCAATGATGTCCAGCAGTGCATCCCCATTCACATCAGCAACCACCACAGTACTGGGGTCGTCACCGGGATAGAACATTTCCCCTGAATACAGCCAGCCCGCCTCGGCGGGCAAGACGAAAGCCAGACAAAGAACGGCCATACAGCACGCTTTCAATGTCACAAGGCCCCTCGCCCGTCTGCCTTCCTGGCTTTTGGACAAACTGCCGCGCGCACAAGATGGGTAACTCATTTTCATTACAAAACCCTCTCTTTTACGTTAAAAAATATGGCGCCATGGTAAGGAACCGGAATGATCTTTATGCCGGGTCAACAGTCGACCCAGTAATATCAGCACTGGATTCCCATCAAGCGACAAAAAACAACTATCTTACAGCGTAAGATACAGTCCATTACGATAAACAGCAAGCATCTAAAGCGACGGTGTCGCTTTGCATCCTCTTTCAGTGCTGTCCCACTAACAACACATCGTCATGACGTAGAGGGGTTGTCCAAATTCATGTCTCAAACACCCTCAATCAGGCTGCTCTCCCCGCAAACCGGGCGTTAACAGGAATCCAGAATATACGGCGTTTCAGGCGGCCTGGGTGGCTCGTGCCACGCATCTTCGGGTGCCCTGCGGACGTTCAACGCGTAAAGCGTTTTTATCCGGGTCTTCACTGCGTTTCATTCGCGACGAGGGTATTTTCCGGCTTGAGTCAGCACCATTCGGGCCATACGCCGCCAACCCACAGCGCCAAGGCGGGCCCTATCGGCAGAAATAGCCGATAGAAAGGTGAGAGAAAGGTAGAGGCAAGCGCCCCCTGGCCTGCTAAAATCTCCGCCCCGACCCTTGCCAAGCCCAGATACCGTGACCACCACCCTCTACGACTTCCTCGACCAGATCGGCACCCGGCCGCGCTTTTTCAGCCTCGGCCGCCGCATCATCGAAATCCCTCACGAGCGCTTCATCGCCTTCGAAAACGCTGCAGAGCCCTGGTCACAGCCCTTTCAGCAGGCCGCCTGGCCGGGTATTTTGTTCGACGACACCCGGGCCGGTGAACCCCACCTGTGGTTTTTGCGTTTCCCCCTCGACGAGCAGGGCCTGCTGGTACAGGCGGCGCGCAATGAATTTCTGCGCCGCATCATCGATAGCGCCGGCCAGCCCGATAATGCCGCCGCCCCTTCAACAGACCCGCTCGGCGACAACCCCTTCGGCTTCAAGCCCAACGAGACGCAGATGGCCAATCTGCATGCGCGCATTGCCCACAGCCAGGGACACTCACCCTCACCGCAATACGCCCACACGCTGGAATACTTCAGCGGTAAACAAGGCTTCGAACAGTGGCAGTTCGTCGGCCTGCAAGGCATCGCCGATCTGGCCATGCGCCACGACGAGCACGCCGGGCTACTCACCCAGGCCATCCCGCAGCTGCCCACCGAACCCTTTAACGTGCTCTGTGGCTGCCTGGAAAACGAGGCTCTTGGCGATACCCTCATCGACGCCATCGCCCAGCGCCTGCACACAGAACTGGACACACCCGACCCGGTGCTGATCGCCGCCGCCCTGCGCGGCCTGTCCAACGGCGCTCAGCGCGAAAAGGTCATCGCCGCCATGCAGGTCGCGCTGCACAGCGAACTGGGCAAGCACCCGGAAATCCTCGCCGCCATCGCCGGTCGCGCCTGGGAGACCCTGTACGATAACGACCTGCGCAGGCACTTTTTACGGCGTCTGGCGGAAAGCGGCCAGCGCGCCTTCGACAGCATCCTCGCCGACCTGCTGTTCCTGCCCGTGCTGCGCAATCTGCTGCTGGCCGACATTCGCGACAACCAACAGCCGCAGGAAGTACAACAGGCTATCGCCACCTTCATCCAGCGTTTCACCCAGGGCATCGCCAAGGGGAACAAACCATGAACATCGGCACACCGCTTTCCGATTCCGCCACCCGTGTCATGCTGCTGGGCGCCGGCGAACTGGGCAAAGAAGTCATCATTGCCCTACAGCGACTGGGCGTGGAGACCCTGGCCGTGGATCGTTACGACAACGCCCCCGGCCACCAGGTGGCGCATCGTGCCTTACACCACCGACATGACCGATGGCTCTGCCCTGCGCGCGCTCATCGAAGCGGAAAAACCCATGCTGGTGGTACCGGAGATCGAGGCCATCGCCACGACACGGGCATGGTGACGATGGCCAGCCAGTGGCAGAATGAATTCGAGCTGCACGCACGCGCCATCCTCGGCCTACCAGTGGATACAAGCCTACGCGAACCCGGCGCCAGCGCGGTGATCTACGGTGGCCTGGAGGCCAGCGGCATCCATTTCGACAACATCGCCGAGGCGCTGCGCGTGCCCGGCAGCGACCTGCGCCTGTTCGGCAAGCCAGAATCCTTCCTGCGGCGGCGCATGGGTGTCGCCCTGGCGCGCGGGGAAAACATCGAACAGGCCCGCGAACGCGCCCGGCAGATAGCAGCACGAGTCAGCCCTGGCAAATGACGGAGCACACACATGTCTGACAAAAAGCTGCCTGAAAAATCCTCCGCCAAGACCGTTGCCGCCTTTTTGCAAAAGGCCGCCAGCACACCGCCCGCGCGTACCGGTACAGCGGGCAAAAACCGCGGCCGCCTGATCTTCGCCCTCGATGCCACCGCCAGCCGCGAGGCCAGCTGGGATCACGCCAGCCATTTGCAGACAGAGATGTTTCAGTCCACCGCCCAGTTGGGTGGTCTCGATATTCAGTTATGTTATTACCGTGGCTTCGGTGAATTTCATCCCACCCCCTGGCTTGCAGACAGCCGTCAACTGTTGCATGAAATGACCGCCGTGCACTGTCTGGCTGGACATACACAGATCGGCAAGCTGTTGCAGCATGCCCTGCGCGAGACCCGCAAACAAAAAGTCAACGCCGTGGTATTCATCGGCGACTGCGTGGAGGAAAACATCGATAGCCTGGGTCAGCAGGCCGGGCAGCTGGGCCTGCTGGGGGTACCATTATTCCTGTTTCACGAGGGACACGACGCCAATGCCGCACACGCCTTCCGTCATCTCGCCGAACTCAGCGGCGGCGCTTATTGCCCCTTCGATGCCGGCAGCGCGCAACAACTGCGCGACCTGCTCGCCGCCGTGGCGGTATTTGCCGTCGGCGGCCACAGCGCGCTAACGGACTTTCACCGCCGCCACGGCAGCACCCTGCTAAAACTCACCCGGCGCTGACATGTCCCGTCTGCTGCTCATCCTTGGCCTGCTGTTTTGCGCCTGGCTAGTAATACGCTGGTTCGTGCGCACGCCACCGCACAACGTGATCCGCGCCCTCAAGCGCGTCGGATTAGCCGTGCTGGTACTGGGCATCGCCTTTCTTGCCATCACCGGACGCCTCAACTGGATCGCCGTCCTCGCCTTCGCCTTTCTGCCCCTGCTGCGGCGTGGCTGGATACTACTGCGCTACCTGCCCTTTCTACGTGGCCTGTACGCCCGCCATCAAGCCGGAAAAAGCCAGCGCCCGCCAGCCAGCGGTCAGCAGTCCACGGTGGAAACTCGCTTCCTGCGCATGAGCCTGGATCACGACAGCGGCGACATGGACGGCGAAGTGCTGGAAGGCCATTACGAGGGACGCTTCCTCAGCCAGATGCCACGCGAGGCCTTGCTGGATCTGCTGAATCAGTGCCAGACAGCCGACGATGATTCCGCCGCCCTGCTGGCGGCCTATCTCGACCGCCACCACGACGACTGGCGCGAACAGTCTGAAACACGCCAGCAACGCACCGCCAGCGGTTCCATGAGCGAGGAAGAGGCCCGCGCCATTCTCGGCGTAGAGCCGAATGCAACGGAAGAAGAGATCATCCAGGCTCATCGCCGCCTGATGCACAAACTGCACCCGGATCGCGGTGGCTCAGACTACCTGGCGGCAAAGATCAACCTGGCCAAGGATTACCTGATCAAGACATCATGAGCAACGACTATTACCTGATAAAAATAGTCGACTTTTGCCTAAGGGATGCTATATTAGAGAAATACGATATACCAATCATCATTACGGGAAGGACAGGAGCAGGCAAATGCAAGTAGAAGCAAACGGCAAAACCATCGAACTGAGCGAGGCCGGCTGGCTGGAGAATCTCGACGAGTGGACCCCGGAAGTGGCCGTGGAGATCGCCAGCAACGAGAAGGTCGAACTGACCGATGAGCACTGGAACATCATCAATCTAGCCCGTGAACTCTTCGAAGAAAACGGCAAGGTCTGCGAGCCGCGCGCCTTTTCCAAACACATGAAAAAGCGCTATGGCAAGGATCGTAGCGACAGCAAGTACCTCTACGCCCTGTTTCCCTATGGCCTGATCAAGTCGGCCAACAAGATCGCCGGCCTGCCGCGCCCAAAGGGCTGCAGTTAACGGCTTCAGCGGCATCTGTTGCCGCTGCTGCAAATGGCCAGGGGAACCTGAGCGCGCCATTCTGGCGCAGACCGAAATCCAGTTACGCTCTGCAGACTACTGGACTCCGGCATTCGCCGCAGTGGCGAAAAAAGCTTGTTTTGGTTTCGGCTATGCCGGATTAATATAAAAGCTCATTCAGCACCTGTGCAATCATGGTGTCAAATGAATCATACTCTGCATATATGCTATTCCCAATTGATTCGATGGTTCGGTATTTTTGTTCGGGCAAATAGAGTGTATGCAACAGCTCATCGCTCTCACCAAAAATTAAAAAATTTTTCATCTCGCCCACATCACGAGCCGTCAAATTAGCAAAAATAATTCCTTCAATATAACGGTCATTATATCCAGCTATCAGACTGCGATCTGCTGCATATAATACTGTTCCATTGGGTGCGGCCTTGGCGTAATGTGATTTTCAGGCGTTGGCGTGAATTCGCCGTGGGCATTGATCGCGGGCATGGCCCGCTCCTACGGGAGGGTTAAACAACCTCATCTCAATAGTAGAGCGGGCCATGCCCGCGATGATTTCCCTCAGCATTCCATCTTCTCCCGCGAAAACACCCCGTACAACACACCGGCAGCACGAACAGTGTCAGCAAGTTCGGCGAGGCAGGGTGAAACTGGAAATGACATCATGTCAAGGCCTCATCCGTTCCATTGTAGTCTAATCCATTGTTCTTGGAGAGAAATTCTAAATATTCGTTTGAAAGATCAACTCCTAGCTTATTTTTTGCTTGTACTCGAAGTCTTTGGATTTCAAACTCAGCAGCAGGGTCTTGTAATTGTCCTGCATATGATGGATATCACTTTGAATTTTTTTAGTGTCTAGACATAAATGTCAGACATAAAAAACCTCGTTTGGGAGTTCCCCTGGAATTGGATAACGTCCCCTTTTTTTTGGAATTGGATAACGTCCCCTTTTTTTAAAAATAGCACCATTTCAGCTATAATTTTTAGATTTCATGGTATGGAGGAACAACATAGTACGTTTTTTACAATTACGACTAAAAATCTCTCGGCATTCACAGTATCTTTTGTATATAACATTTCATGAACTAAAGCCTCACCTTGCAAGGGCTGGATAACCAAGCCTATTCATCAGGATCGTATAAACTAGAAATAAATTTATCAAAATCATCTGCAACTTTCACGATACTTTCGGGTAGCATATCATTTTTTGGGTCAAAGGGGGATTGGTCTTCGTATTCATGATCTTTGTAGAATACTTACCCATATGAATCTTGTCGCATCGAAAGTAATAAGGAATCTCCCGCATGTGTGCTTGCTATGAATATAATATCTTTGGGAAGTTGATAACCAATTGAATCCATTATATGAATAAGATCATATGTTGGCTTTACTCCTAATCCATAAAATCGCTTTATATCTCCTCTCGTAAGCTTTAATTTTTTACCATCGAAATCTATAGAACTTTCTATTGGACACCCTCCATTGTATGTGAGCAAAAAATCCTTGTATGGGGTTGGCAAAATAAGATTTAATTTATTTTCTGCATCAGCTAAATCATTACGATTTAATGGCGCCCCTACTTTTGTCATATTTTTTAACATTTTTAATTCCTACTAACGCGATGCCGAAGCGCCGCCTTTGTGTGTAAATTCTCTATGAATAGCTTCATCAACAAGCTGCATTGTTGATTTATCGCCCTGATGGTGCCAAGTATAATCTTCTGGAGATTTATCTGGCCACTGCTCCTTTCCTGTCCCTTTAATGCGGCGATTCATATCAAATTTATCTTCTATATATGCATATGCGTTTCCTTTTTGTTTCGATAATTTTTCCCAAGCTTTAGAGAAATCACCACCTTCTGGAGGGTGTATTTTGTTTTCTGATTGTCCCTTCATATTCGGGATTTCAACTGTTTCTTTCGAAAAATCGCTAAAGTCAGGGTATCGCTGGTTATCTGGAGGCCCGGATTTATAAGGCACTTCAACATTAGTTTTTCCCATACTGGCGGTTTCCATGCTTGGTTTACCATAGATGATGGTATCTGTAGTCTCATCATACTTAACCGTGCCACCATTTTCTTTCCATTTGTTGAAGTCTGGCGCATTAGGCCCAGCATTGGTGCGCGATTTGCCATGCTTATCACGGAAGCGTCCTTTTGAATCAAGTTCAATTTCTTTTGTATTAGGATATTTGTTCTTAGTTGGTGGTTTTTCTGATTTTTTGCTTGCCCCACCCTGCTTCTTCGGACACCGCTGTACCGCACAGTTCTTGGCGGCATCCGTGGTACTCGCCTGGGTCTTCTTGATGTCACTGACGGATAAACCCATTTTTGTCCGCAGCAGCCGGACTTTTGCGGCCTTGATCGCGATATCGACCTGTTTCATCTTCGCCGCGATTTGAGTGCCCTTGCTGACCCCCTTGATGCCGTCACCGACAAGCGGAATGATACCCACAACATCCAGCAGCGCACCACCCCAATCACCTTTCCATAACGACCGTCCAAGACACGACGTCCGCCGCAGTGCCAAAGGGCGGCGGCACCATGCTGGCAGCGGTCAGGCTGGCATCCGTGGCCAGTTCCGCATAAGCCATTCCCAGCTGTTGCAGTTCTTTTTCGGCTTTCTGTATCCGAGCCTGGGCCGCGGGACTGTTCATGGCACTTCCTTGCTTGGGAAGAACATTTGTTGTGAACTCTCGATAATAGGATCAGAACGATAATTCAACGCCAAGATCGTATTCAAACGAATACCGCCCAATTTTGTCAAAAAGGCAATATTCACAAAATCATCGGGCCTGTCGCCCTGTTCGATTCACAATGCTTCCTGCCGCACCAACCGTTTATTGTGGTGCCTGTGCGAAGCCTCACCGTTGCCGAACAGCAGCAGGACGTGCTCGAAAAAACGGCTGGCCAGATTGACGTCGTGCGGGATCATCAACAATAGTCCGCATGTCTTGTGTCTGTGTGGTGAGCAGCTCCAGCAAGATGATCTGCTAATGAGCGGTCGAGGTGGTTGGTGGGTTCGTCACGCAAAAACAGCAGTGGATCCTGGGCCAGCAGAAACAGAGCCTGGGTTGAGCATCGCGAAATCCAGGCGTTTATCGTGCCGCCTCCTGAGTATTGACGAAATTACGGCTAATCGTCTTTCACATCCCGCGCATAAAAATCCGGCTCGCCCTCGGGCTGCCCCTTGAAGCGCTTGTAGCCCCATTGGTACTGCACCGGCAGCTGGCGCACACACGCCTCCACGCCCTGGTTGAGACTCGCGGCGGCGCGGCCGAGGTCGGCGTCATCGATACCGGCGGGCGCCGGACGGATGTGCAGGCGGAAACCGCGCCCTCGGGGCAGACGTTCGGCATAGACGAATAACACCGTGGCGCCGGACTTTCGCGCCAGCTTGGGTAACAGCACCATGGTGTTGGCCGAATGGCCGAAGAAAGGGGCAAACACGCCGGACTCCCGCTCCGGATCCTGGTCGGGCAGAATGCCGATCATCCCACCCTGGCGGAGGGTTCGCAGCAGGGCACGCACACCACTCGCATCGGTGGGTACCAGGTGGGCGCCGCCGCGTTCGCGACCCTGCTGCATGAGTGCATTCATCGCCATCAGCTTGGGTGGACGATACATGCTGGTAATCCCCCACTGGGTCGACAGATAAAGCCCGGTCATCTCCCAGCTACCCAGATGCGGCGAGAGCATGATCACGCCGCGCCCACTGGCCATGCCCTGTTGCAGCAATTCCTCGCCCTCCACCGCGCGCACCCGCAACAGCACCCGCGGCAGCGGCCACAACCAGATGGCAGCCGTTTCAGCAGCGGTGCGGCCGGTCTGCCTCAGGCTTTGGCGCAGCAGACGACGGCGCTGCGCCGGGCTCCAGTCGGGGAAACAACGGTAGATGTTACGCCGCGCCACCCGCCGTGTCTCGTTAGGAAACAGGCTCAGCAGCCCGCCCAGCGCCGCCCCCAGCCCCTGCGCCAGCGGCAGCGGCAGGTGAGCGATAGCCCTGAACAGAATCGGGACGACCCGACCACTGGTCACGCCCCTTGCCCCCCCCGCTGGCGCGCGTAGAATTCGCTGTGCAGCATGACGGCCAGTATCACCTTCATACACCGGCCTCGGGCGGGCGGCATTGAAGCCCTGGAGCCATCAATGCATTGTTGACAGGATCCTGGGGATGATGATGTTGCAAAGATTTCCATAGGTGCATAGTGTAACCCGATGCGGGATCGCGGTAGCGACCAATCACCACGAAGGATCCACCATGAGCAAAAATACAGTCAAGTCACTGACCCCCAAAGAAGCTTACGAACTGCTGGAAAAAAATCCCAGCGCCGTGATGATCGATGTACGCTCGTCGATGGAATTCCTCTTCGTCGGCCATCCCAAGGGCGCCATCCATGTCGCCTGGATCGATGAACCGGACTGGAAGGTCGACCCGGACTTTCCCGCCCATGTGCGCCAGGTGATGCTCGGTGGCCTCAGCTGCCACGATGAGAATTGCGCCCCGGTGCTGCTCATCTGCCGTAGCGGCAAACGTTCGCAGGAGGCCGGTGAGGCCCTGGTCAAGGATGGCTTTCCG
>JALTPW010000305.1 GCA_026999335.1 Chromatiales bacterium | reverse complement strand
CCCTACGTGCCTTTGCGCTCTTCGCGTCTTTGCGCCTTTGCGTTGGGCTTTTCCGGGCTGCGGTCATGAGCAAAGGCCTTTTTATCACCCTCGAAGGCGGCGAAGGCGCTGGCAAGAGCACCCAGCTGGCCTACATCCGCCAGCGCATCGAAGACGCCGGCATCTCCTTGCACGTCACCCGTGAACCCGGCGGTACGCCGCTGGCGGAGGAGATCCGTGTCCTGTTGCTGGGTCAGCGCGACGAGGCCATGATCCCAGATACCGAGTTGCTGCTGATGTTCGCCGCCCGCGCCCAGCATTTGGCGCAGCGGATCCGTCCGGCCTTGGCGCGCGGCGACTGGGTGCTGTGCGATCGTTTCACCGATGCCACCTACGCCTACCAGGGTGGTGGGCGCGGTATCGATTTTGCCCGCATCGCGGTGCTGGAGGACTGGGTGCAGGGCGAACTACGGCCCGATCTGACCCTGTTACTCGATCTGCCCGTCGAGACCGGCCTGGCGCGCGCCGGTCAGCGTGGCGACCTGGATCGTTTCGAGCGCGAGCAGCGTGGCTTCTTTGAGCACGTACGTACCGCTTATCTGGCGCGCGCTGAGCAGGAACCAGGTCGCTTCCGTGTCATCGATGCAGCGCAGGACATTGCTGGCGTGCAGCGGCAGATCGACGCCGTGTTGGCGTCGCTGCTGGCCACGGGAGAATCGGTATGAGTGAACGGCTACCCTGGCAGAATGATCTATGGGCTGGGCTGATGGCGCGCGCGCGCGACGAACGTCTACCGCACGCGCTATTGCTGACAGGCGCAGAGGGCGTCGGTAAGCTCGATTTTGCTACCGGTCTGGCCGCAGGCCTGCTGTGCCAGGATCCGCACGACGATGGCAGTGCCTGTGGTCAATGCCACGCTTGCGGCCTGCTGGCGGGCGGCAGTCATCCTGATTTCCGCTGTGTGGGGCCGCCGGAGGGCAAGTCGGTCATTCCCATCGATACCATCCGTGCAGTGGGCGATTTTTTCGCCCTCACCAGTCAGTACAACGGCCGGCAGGTGATTATCGTGCATCCCGCCGAGGCCATGAGCCCCTCAGCCGCCAACAGCTTGCTGAAGACGCTGGAGGAGCCGACCCCGGGCGCGCTGCTGATTCTCGTTTGCAGCCGTCCTTCGCAACTGTTGCCCACCATTCGTTCGCGCTGTCAGCAGGTGACCTTTGCTCTGCCGGAGCCCTCGCAGGCTAAGGCCTGGCTGCGTGAACGGCTGCCGGGCGATGGTGACGCCGAAGCCTTGCTGGCGCTGGCCGAGGGCGCGCCGCTGGCGGCCCTGCGCCTTAACGCGGAGGGTGGTCTGGCCGCGCGTCAAAGTCTTGCTCGCCAGTGGGCCGGGTTGCTGGCGGGGCGCGAAGACCCTCTCAGCGTGGCCGCGCAATGGAAACCCTGGGGGTTGGCACGTAGTCTGCAATGGCTGAACAGTTGGGTGACGGATCTGATCCGTCTCAAGTCCGCCGGTCCCGATGCCGCTATCAGCAACAAGGATCTGGGTGCGCAATTGCAAAACATCGCAGAGCGGTTAGACTTAAAGGCTCTCTACGCGTTTTTGGATCAGTTGACGGAGTACGGTCGTCTCACGGCCAACAATCTCAACGAACAGCTGGCGCTAGAAGATCTGATGATCGCCTGGCAACGCAGCGCGGCGCGCAGATAATCACTCGCAAGGAAATCAGACAGGCATGACCGGTTTTCGACAAGGCGGCATTCTCTCCCTGGCCATCAAGGACAAGAGTTCCTTGTACGCGGCCTATATGCCCTTCGTGAAAAATGGTGGCCTGTTTATCCCCACCAACAAAAAATACAAGCTCGGCGATGAAGTCTTCATGCTGCTCACCCTGATGGATGAGACGGAGAAACTCCCCGTGGCTGGAAAGATTGTCTGGATCACCCCGCCTGGTGCGCAGGGTGCGCGCGTGGCCGGTATCGGCGTACAGTTCAGCAATCAGGACAATGGTGCCGTGCGCAACAAGATCGAAGGTTACCTCGGTGGCGCCTTGAAGTCGGAACGCCAGACCCATACCATGTAGCACCGTTGCCCGGCCGGGCAGCGTGTCTTTTCCTTTTTTCGTATTGATTCAGCCTTGTGCAGGTATTTGCCGTGACCTATCTTGTCGACTCCCACTGCCACCTCGACCGCCTCGACCTCACCCCCTGGGACGGCTGTCTCGATGGTGCCCTGGAAGTAGCCGCCGAACAAGGTGTGGGCTATTTTCTCTGTGTCTCCATCGATCTGGAGCACTACCCGAACTTGCTGGCCATGGCCCAAAAAAATCCGCGTATTGTTGTTTCCGTCGGTGTGCACCCCAACCAACAGGAAGGACAGGATCCCAGCGCAGACGAACTCATCGCCTTGGCCGTCGCACCGCAAGTCGTGGCCATCGGCGAAACGGGACTGGACTATTTCCGCTGCCAGGAAGGCGAAGAAGGCGGCCTAGAATGGCAGCGCGAACGCTTCCGCCAACATATCTCGGCGGCAAAAAACACCGGTAAACCGCTCATCATCCACATGCGTGACGCCACTGAAGATACCCTGCGCATCCTGCGTGAAGAGGGCGCCGATGATGTTGGCGGCGTAATGCATTGCTTCGTCGAGGACTGGGCCGTGGCCAGGCGCGCCCTCGACCTCAACTTCGATATCTCCTTCTCCGGCATCGTCACCTTCAATTCCGCCAAGGCGCTGAAAGAAGTCGCGCAGAAAATGCCTGCCGAGCGCATGCTGGTGGAGACCGATGCCCCTTACCTCGCGCCTGTTCCTCACCGCGGCAAACCCAACTATCCCGCCTACGTTCGCCATGTCGCCGAATGTATCGCCCAACTGCGCAACAGCCAATGGGAAAGCATTGCCGAACTGACCACGGAAAATTTCTTCCGGCGTTTTTCGGATGCCTCCCGACCCTGACTTATCCTCGGAATATGTAGGAGCGGGCCATGCCCGCGAAAAGTCTTTTCACCATAGAGGGTATGGAGGTTTTCAATAGTGATTAAATACAGTCCAGTAGAGTGCGCCGTGCGCACTATTACAAAACATCCGATTCTATTGCCGTCAAATCACTATAAATATCACCGTATACCGCTACCATGTTTGGTGCGCACAGCGCACCCTACTGGACTCGGTGTCATAGAAGAGAAAAAGCCGTAAGTTGGGGTGACGACTGCATGGACGCAGGAGGTAGGGCGACGCAGGATGCTAAAGCCGAGGTACGAACCCCAACGATTGCGAGCGTTGGGTATCGCTATGCTCAGCCCAACTTGTAATCATTGATCAAAGCCACTGTCTGCAGAATCTTTTCCGACGGGGTGTAATAGTGCGGTGAAAAGCGAATGCCGCCACCTCGTTGGGCGCACATGACGCCGTGCTCGGTAAGATGTCTGAACAGGCTGTCGTTGTCGCAGTTACGGTGGCGAAAGGTAACAATGCCGGCGTACCGGCTGGGGCTGGAGTCAGTCAACAATTCCAGTGAAGGGCTGGCGTCGATAGCGTTGATCAGCAGGCGGACGTTGGCCAGTACCTGTTTCTCGATTTTTTCCATGCCGTGTTCCTGCAGCAAGGCGAGGCTGGCCTCCAGGGCGTGGATGCCGAGCATGTTGGGGCTGCCGCATTCGAAGCGGCGGGCGCTGTCAGCCGCTTGCCAGTCGCGGCGGTCGAAATCCACGTAGGTGTCGGTCATGTGCCAGCCGTATTGGTACAGTTTCAGTCTTTCGCGCAGCTCTGCGCGGCAATAGAAGACCGCCAGCCCTTCCGGGCCCAGCATCCATTTGTGGCCGTCGGCCATGACGAAGTCGGCGTGGCAGGCCTGGGCGTCGAACTGCACGGCGCCGAGGCTCTGGATGGCGTCGATGCAGAACAGGATGCCGTGCCGGTGGCAGAATTCGCCGATGCGCCGCAGATCCAGTTGCAGGCCGCTGGCGTATTGCACGGAGCTGATGGTGATGAGGCGGGTGTGTTCGTCGACTTGGCTGAATAGCGCGTCTTCCGGCGTTTCCGCGTCGTGCAGGTCGGCTTGGCGCAGGCTGATACCTTTCCGGGCCAGCGCTTCCCACACCACCCGGTTGGAGGGGAATTCCTCGTTGCTGCTGACGATGTTATCGCCGTGTTTCCAGTCCAGCCCGAAGGCCACCACGGACAGGGCCTCGGAGGTGTTTTTCAGCAGCGCGATATCGTCGGCGGAGGGGGCGTTGATGAGTGCCCGCAGCCGTTCGTGCAGTCGTGTCTCGGTCTCCAGCCATTGCAGGTAGTGCTTCGAGCCGAGGGTGGCGTTGTCCTGCGCGAAGGCCTGCACGGCCTGTAGCGTGCGCTGCGGCCAGGGGGCGACGGCGGCATGGTTGAGGTAGATGATGTCGTCGTCGAGCTGAAAATCGGCGTCGCCGGCGGGGTTTTTGTTGGGGCGGTTTGTTGTCGTCATGAGGCAATGGTAGCAGGCATTTCCGGCACGGCGCATGTACTTCGGAATGTGCTTATAATGAACGCGTTGCACTTACTGTTTTTTGCTCGTTTGCGCTAACGCCAATGGGGGAGTCATGAAGAAGGTCTTTTTGCGGTTCGTGGCCATGCTGGTTGCTTTGTCGCCCATGCTGTTTGCTGCTTTTCCGGCGCAGGCAGGCCTATCGGAGACGATTGCCTTGGTGCGGCCGGGCGTGGTTGCGGTGGGCACGATGCAGGCGACGCGGCGGCCGCCAGCCAAATTGCGAGGTACGGGTTTTGTTATTGGTGATGGTACCCTGGTGGTGACTAATGCCCACGTGGTGCCTGAGGTGTTGGCGGTGGAAGACAAGGAATATCTGGCCGTATTTGCCGGGCGTGGCAAGCATCCGATACGTCGGCGTGCACGGCAGGTGGCGATGGATCTGAAGTATGATCTGGCGATCCTGAAGATCGAGGGTGGTTCGTTGCCGATGTTGCAGTTGGGGGATTCTGACCAGGTGCGTGAGGGCCAGTCTATCGCTTTCACGGGTTTTCCGATAGGTGCCGTGCTGGGCCTGTACCCGGTGACTCATCGCGGGATTGTGTCGGCAATTTCACCCATCGTGTTGCCGGCACAATCCGGGCGGCAGCTGAGTGTCAGTATGATCAAGCGCCTGCGTGATCCTTTCGATATCTTTCAGCTGGATGCCACCGCCTATCCGGGTAACAGCGGCAGTCCCATATTTCTACCCAAGACGGGCGAAGTGATCGGGGTTCTGAACATGGTGTTCATCAAGGAAACGAAGGAGACCGTGCTGGAAAAGCCCAGCGGCATTTCCTATGCCATCCCCATCAAGCATCTGAAGGCCCTGCTTGATACTTTGAAGGACGAGCCGTAAGCTGTCCTCAGACTTCGGTTTTTTCAAGTTCAAGCAATTTACGCTCCCAGTCCAGGGAGGTTTTGACGATGAAGTCGAGGTCGTCGTACTGCGGTGTCCAGTCCAGGGTTTCATGGATGCGCTCGACGCCGGCCACCAGCAGCGGCGGATCACCGGCACGGCGTGGTTCTTCGACGATATTCAGCGGCTCTCCATTGACACGTTGCACGGCATCCAGCACCTCACGCACGCTGTAGCCATGGCCGTAGCCGCAGTTCAGGGTAGTGGACTCACCGCCCCTGCGCAGGTAGTCGAGGGCCTTGAGGTGGGCGCTGGCAAGATCCTCGACGTGGATGTAGTCGCGGATGCCGGTGCCGTCCGGGGTCGGATAGTCGGTGCCGAAGATGCAGATCTTGTCACGTTTACCGACGGCGGCCTCACAGGCCACCTTGATCAGCAGGGTGGCTTTGCGGGTGGATTGGCCAATACGTGTCTGCGGGTCGGAGCCGGCGACGTTGAAATAGCGCAGCGCTACATGGCGGAGGCTGGAGGCCTGGGAGAGGTCACGCAGCATCCATTCGGTCATCAGCTTCGATGTGCCATAGGCATTGATGGGTGCGGTGGGCGTGTCTTCGCGGGCAATGTCGGTCTCGGGGATGCCGTATACTGCGGCGGTTGAGGAAAAAATGACGTGATCGACGCCGGCCTGTTCGCAACAGGCCAGCAGATTGCGTGAGCTGCAGGTGTTGTTTCCGTAGTATTTCAGTGGGTTAGAGACGGATTCGGGGACGATGGTGTGGGCCGCGAAGTGCAGTACCGAGCCGATGTCATAATCGTGCAGCAACCGGCTGACCAGGGCCTGGTCGCCCGTGTCGCCGATCACCAGGTCGCCGTGCAGGACGGAATCTTTAAAGCCCGTAGAGAGGTTGTCGAGGGTGACGACCCGTTCTCCGGTCTCGCCCAGTTGTCTGACCACGTGACTGCCGATATAGCCGGCGCCGCCGGTGACGAGCACGGCCTTCTTTTTTTCCATGGCATGGGTTCTCTGAGTTGTTGTTGCAGCGCGCAGTCTAGTGGGTCTCCGCTTCAAACGTCAAACCGGTTGTTGGACAAAGAGGTAATTTTTCCGCGTAAATATCAGGTTGCAGCTGAAGTATTTCCTTTAAAAAGTTGTGGTAGCTGGTAAAATTATGATGTTCGGTCCCTGGGATTCGAGTCCCTGTCCCTGCTTCGGGTGAGCTGAAGTCCGCTGATCTCCGTCCGCTAACGTGGAAATTCAACGGTAGAATTCAACGGTAGAGTCGATGAAAGGAATTTCACATGTATGAGTCATTCTACAAACTGCGCGCCAAGCCTTTCCGCCTGAGTCCCGATTCGGGCTTTTTTTACCCCAGTCGGGGCCACAAGCGGGCCTTGGCCTACTTACGCTATGGGCTCAGCCAGGGCGAAGGCTTTGTGGTGATCACCGGTGATCCCGGTACCGGCAAGACCACCCTGGCGCAGATACTGCTGAAAGAAATGGATCAGCAGCATCTGGTCGTCGCGCATCTCACCACCACCCAGCTGGAAGCGGACGAAATGCTGCGTATGGTCTCCGCATCCTTCGGCCTGCGCTATGAAGGCATGGACAAGGCCGCCCTGCTGAAGACCCTGGAGGCCTTCCTGTTGGCCCGTGCGCGGGAGCGCAAACGGGCTCTGTTGGTGGTTGACGAGGCACAGAATCTGCCCGCCCGCTCTCTGGAAGAGCTGCGCATGCTGTCCAATCTGCAAGTGGGCGACAGGGCTCTGCTGCAAACCTTCCTGTTGGGCCAGCCCCAGTTTCGCCAGAAGCTGGAACATCCGGATCTTGAACAGTTGCGCCAGCGGGTGATCGCCAACTACCATCTCAGCGCCCTTGCCCCCGATGAATGCCGCAGCTATGTCGAGAGCCGCCTCAGGCAGGTTGGCTGGCAGAATGATCCCAGCTTTACCGAACAGGCCTTCGAGAGCATCTACAAATATTCTGAAGGCGTCCCCCGCCGTATCAATATGCTCTGTGACCGGGTGCTGCTATTCAGTTTCCTGGAAGAGAAGCATGAGGTGAATAACGCCATTCTTCATCAGGTGACCGACGAACTGGGTCAGGAAGTTTCTGGCCGGCCACCGTCCGTCGAAAGGCCGGCAGAAAGCCTGTTGCACGATGATTCGTTCGATGTTGGCCGTGATGTGGAAGGGTCTGCCGCACAGTCCGTGCCGCAGAAAGGGGTGCAAGAGGCGATTACGGACACCTCGGCAGAATCTTCTGCGACAGAGATCCCGGAGCCTGATGAGCTTCACGACAACAGTGGAAAAAAGGCCCTGGAGCCCAATGAGCTTCACGACAGCAGCGAAAAACTGGCGGCAGCCTTACGGGAAAAGGCCCGGCATGCGGCCGAAGAAGCATCGCCGCAACCTGCCGAGACTGTGCGTGACGTCACCAACACGGATCCGCCCCCCGATGTGTTTGAGTTGGCCAGTGCCGAGCAGTCACTGATGGAACCGGCAGCGGGCCACGCCGTCGATGATGACGGTAAGGCCTCGGTGCCTGACGACAGTGTACTGGATCGTGTCGTTCCCGATGATAGCTGGACCCGGCCGGTACCGCAGGTCGACCCCGATGAGGCCGAAGGTGGGCCTACAGAGATTGCCGCAGAGGCCGGGTCACCTGAAAAACCACTCGACGAAGAGGCAAAGTCTGGCCAGCAGGATCGTTTTCGGGTCATTCCCGGCGGTCGTGGGACGGATGCGGACAAGCGCCAACCCGTGGTGTTGGCGCCATTGCCAGATGCGCCCGGCGACACGGAAGAAGTGACGACACGTAAGATCCTGCGTCTGGTATTGGCATTTCATCGTTCTCCACGCAGTTTCCCGGGATTGGATGACTCGACCCAGCCGCTGCCCCGCGGCGTGCGAAATATCTTGCAGTTGGCCGTTTCCGACGACGAGGTATTACGGGATTTGCGGCAGATTTCCGTGATGGGGATTTCTCCCGCCATGCTGCGTGCCGCCGTGCGTTTTTTTGTGCGGCGTGTGATGTTTGTCCCGGGTAGCGATGATTACCGTGTGCTGGGTCTGCAGCAGGGCGCCTCGCTGACTGAAATTGAAATCAATTACGGCCTGTTGATGCGCCTCCTGCGTCATGACAGTGCTGACGTTGTTGATAGCGGTGTCAGTCGGATTGGTGCGGCCTATGAACATTTGTGCCGGGGAGAGCAAAGGCCTGCAACCGACAATGGCAATGTGAATCCGGCCCTGAGTGATATCGAGGCCATTGACAATATCGGTGACCTGGATCTGGATGTGGCGCCGAAGGTGCCGGATGCCGTCAATATTTCCATGCCACAGGCGGCCAGCGGGCAACGGGATGCCTTTGTCGAGATCGATGATGGAAGTTCCGGTGTGCATATTCGCCATGTGGTGCTTGTTTCTTGTCTCGTGGTGGTGTTGCTGGTTCTCTACGTCACACAAATTCGTGACCGGGACAGCAAGACGCCGGTGAGTGTGGCGCCTGCCGAGCCTGCGCATCAAGTCGTGCCCGAGGATCCGCCGTCTGTTGTGGCGCCGGTGTTGGGGCGTGTCGGGGAGGGCGATTTGCAAGGTCTTTCGCAGAATCCGGCAATGGATGAAGACATGCCTGTGGCGATGTCTGCTGATGCAGCCGGTGATGCTTGGCAAGGCGCTGTTTCTTCCGTGGTGAGGGACAATGAGCTGAGCGATGAGTCGTTTGCTTTGTCGGCCAGTGCCCAGGCCGCCGCCGAGGCTGCGCGAAAGGAAGAGGTTGCACGGCAGGAAGAGGTTGCACGGCAGGAAGAGGTCGCTCGGCAGGCAGCTGCTGCGCGAAAGAAAGCGGAAGAGGAAGCGAAGGCCGCTGCTGAAGCCCGGGCTGTCGCCGAGGCGCGTGCCCGGGCCAGGGCTGAAGAGGAAGCCCGGATCCAGGCAGCGAACGAGGCCAAAGCACGGGCAAAGGCCGAGGCTGATGCGCGTGCTGCGGCGGCCGCCGAACAGGTGGCCAGCGAGATAAATGCAGCGATGCCTGAGGCCAAACCCAATATGGCGGCGGTTGCGAGTGATATCACCGAGACGGATCTGGTGCAGCTGGTGGATCGGTTTCTCGCGCACTACGAAAATGGGGATCTGAATGGAATCATGTCCCTGTTTTACCGCAAGGCGCGCACGGATACGCAAACCACGGGAGAGGGTATTCGCACGGAATACGAAAAAACCTTCACCACGACGGACAAGCGCAATATGGTTTTCAGTGATCTGAGTTGGAAGCGGGATGATACCTTTGCGCGCGGCCGCGGGAAATTCCAGGCGACGATCTTGCCTACGGATGCCGGGGCTCCCATTTTGACGTCGGGTAAGGTGACGTTGCAGGTGACGAAGGGGGACGCTGGGTTGCAGATTTCTCGTTTGTATTTTTCGAACATGAAAACCGTTGAGGGCAGCCAGCCGACAGCCAGCAATCCGCCTCTGTCGGAGGCAGACCTGAACCCCCTGATGAGCGCACTGGTGGCTTACTACGAGGCGGGTGATATCGATGCTTTTATGGATTTGTTCTCCAGTGATGCTTCCAGCAATGACCGCTCCATGGCTGCGGGTATTCGCAAGGATTATCAGGGCCTGTTCGATAGCACCGTGGCGCGGCGCATGGAATTACAGAATCTGCACTGGGTTTTGGAAGATGGCGTCGCGCGCGGCGAGAGCGACTATGTGGTCGAGGTACAGGCCGAAAAACACGGCGCTGTCGATGTCTATCGGGGCACCTTGCGGGTACAGGTCGAGCCGCGCAAGGGGTTGGCGCGTATTGTCCATTTTGCGTTTGTGGAGTAGTTCGAGGTCGCTTTCTTCAATACCAACAGATAAACGAAACGCCCGTTGATCTTCGTATCAAAGGGCGTTTGTCGTTATCCGGTTCACCACAGGGATACGTAGTCCACCGAAGAGTTGGATGTCCCTCTTGTGCGCACGGCGCACACTACATCTGCCCGTAGCGTGCGCCGTGCGCATGATGGTTCTGAAATCGCTCAATGACGAAAAATGGATTCTTGCGGCACCAGCCTGAGCCTTCCCTCGCTGTTTATCCCGTCGATGTATTCCCTGTGTTTTCTGCGCCTCTGTGGTGAATAGTCGCGGGTGTTTTTTATTTTCCATTAACTTGGTCAAAACCACCGTCTTTAGACGGTGACTTTGATTTTAATGTGTTGATTCATGCGCGCTGATGACGGTGCGATGTTGATGACTTTAGCCATCAGCACCGAATGCGCTAACCCACCTACTTTAGTAGGTGGTAGTTTATATCCGCTGGTTTACAGCGCGTGGATGTCGAGACCCAGTGAGCGGGCAGTCTCCTCCGCGCCTGGATTGCTAATGACCGCAATGCTGGCGTTTTCTGCACGCAAGTAGGTTTTTCCGACACGTTTCAGATCCTCCAAGGTGACCATCAGCAGGTGTTGGCGATAACGCTGACGCTGTTCCGCCGTGCGGTCATGCAGCTGGTTGTGGAAGGCGTCCTTGGCTTCGCCGGCCGGTGAACTGGGTTTGTCCAGTTGGCCGATGATGCCAAGGATGGCCTCTTCCAGCTGGCGGGGTTCGTGTTCCTCGTTGAGCAGCCAGTCGATGGCATGGTCGAAGTCTTGCAGTGTCTCTTCCAGGCGTGGATCGCGGTAGGAATAGAAACGGAAGCTGGCGCTGCTGCAATCCTGGCTGGCGCCACCGCCATAAGCGCCACCCTGCTCGCGGATGGTGCGGTGCAGGAAGCCGTTGCGCAGGAAACCCGCCAGTACCGTCAATGGTGCGGCATCCGGGTGTTCCACGGGCACCGTGGGATAGGCCTTGGCGCAGAAGTTGACGGAGGTGCTGGTGGTCCACAGGGCGCGCACCGCTTCCTGTACCTTGGGCAGCTCGAAGGGTGCAGTGTTCTGTGTGGGTGAGGCAGGCCACAGCTCGGCAGTATCTTGTGTCAGCCGGGTCAGGCTTTGTGATTCACCAATCAGCAGGAATTGCCGTTCGGAGGCCTTGATTCGCTGGTGTAATCGTTGCAGTTTTTCCGCTAGTGCGGTGAGGTTTTTCGTTTCATCGAGGCCGTCATCCACGGATTTCAGCGTCTGTATGCCGAGTAGCCCGGACTGCCGATGACTTAGTGCGGCGGTGGGACTCATGCCACTGCTGGCGGCCTGCATGGCGAGGCTGTGGCCGTGCCCGGTGACGCCCTGTTCACGGCCGGCGCGCAGCTGTGCCATCAGTTCGCGGATACGTGGCAGTTCGTCGAAGCGTACCTCATTGAAGGAGGTGCGTAGCAGCTCGGCAAATTCACGGTGATTGCGCGACAGGGCCTTGCCCGAGAAGATCAGATAGCCGGACACGCTTTGCACGTCGTCGATCTTCCCGCGCACGCTGCTGTAAGCGGACAGGCCACCGCTGACCCGGGTCTGCCAGGCCTGGGTGTCGAGGTAATCGCGCTGGCCGCAGCCCAGTTCGGTGAGGCAGTGGGTGTAGTAGGGCAGTACCGCCAGCAGTTCGTCATCGAGCTGCGGCAGACTGACGACTATCTGCTGGTAGATCAGACCGTTGGTGCCTTGTTCGTAGAGGCTGCAGGGGATGTCGTTGATAGTATCGGTTCTGCCTCGGGCAATGGGCATCTCGGCCGGTACGTCTTCCAGGCCGACCTTGGGCAGGATATCAGCATCGTCTTCCTGCATCTGCCGCTCGGCGAGTTGTTGGGCCTGGGTGACGATGTGTTGTTTTTCCTCCTCGCTCAGACCGGCCTTGATGTGCGCCAGACGGGCGCGTTCATCGGCGTCGCGGCGCGCGGCCAGCTCAGTGTCCGGTTTTAGGGTCA
>JALTPW010000304.1 GCA_026999335.1 Chromatiales bacterium | reverse complement strand
TTGATCGCTATCTGGCAAAAGAGGTCGTGCAGACCATGCTGGCCGTGTTGCTGGTGCTGCTGCTGATTTTCCTCGGCCGCTTTTTTGCCCTCTATCTGTCCGATGCCCTGGCGGGCAGGATTTCCGCGGCCATTGTGCTCGATATGCTGCTGCTGCGCACCGTGACCGCGCTGAGCATGATGTTTCCCTTTGCGCTGTATGTCGCAGTATTGCTGGCCTTCGGGCGTTTGTACAAGGACAACGAAATGACCGCGCTGGCCGCCGGTGGCGTGGGCATGGGACGTGTGTTGCG
Organism: Chromatiales bacterium; assembly: GCA_026999335.1. Taxonomy (GTDB): domain Bacteria; phylum Pseudomonadota; class Gammaproteobacteria; order SZUA-152; family SZUA-152; genus DRQN01. The sequence continues at coordinate 1,054 of JALTPW010000304.1, read as the reverse complement.
CACGGTGCTGGTGATCGGCCTGTTGCTGGCCGCGCTGGTCAGTGTGTTTTCGTTGTGGACCACGCCCTGGGCGCACGAGGCATCCACCCGGTTGCAGGAGCAGACCGCAGCAACCAATGCCTTTGCGGCGGTAACGGCGGGGCGGTTCAGCGAGGTGGGTGGCGCCAACCGGGTGTTTTATGTGGAGGCGCTGTCGGAAGATCGCAGCGAGCTGCGGGATGTGTTCGTGTCTGATCGCCGTCAGGACAGGTTGACGCTGTTTTCCGCACGCAGCGGCTACCGCTACCGTGACCCCGATACGGGGGTGCTGTATCTGGTGCTGGTCGATGGTTATCGCTACGAGGGGATGCCCGGTGAGGTGGATTTCCGCATCTATCGTTTCGACAAGCATGGGGTGCGGCTGGATGAGGGCGAGGTGAAAAAGATGGAACGCCGTCTGTGGGCATTGCCCACAGAGCGACTGTGGGGTTCGTCACAGTTGAACGAAATCGCCGAGTTGCAGTGGCGTCTGGCCATGCCTGTCGCCACCCTCCTGCTGGCGCTGCTGGGGGCATTGCTGAGCCGCACCTCACCGCGTCAGGGCCGTTTCGGCAAGCTGTTCGTGGCCATCCTGCTGTTCATCATTTATTACAACACCCTGGGTGTGGCGAAAAACTGGGTCGAGCGTGGGGTGGTGCCAGCGGAATTGGGGCTGTGGTGGGTGCATGCGGTTCTGCTGGCGCTGCTGGGCTGGCTGACGGTGCGCCAGATCGGTGCGCGCTGGTTGCTCGACCGCCTGCGCGGGCGGGTGCGGCTGCAAAGAGTGTCTGATTAATATGCAGATTCTCGACCGCTACATTGGCCGCAGCGTGCTCTGGAGCACCTTCATTACGCTCACGGTGCTGCTGACCCTGTTCACCTTCTTCGCCTTCATGGATGAAGTGGGCGACATCGGCAAGGGTAATTACGGCACCTGGCAGGCGGTTCAGTATGTGCTGCTTACGGTGCCCAAGCTGGCCTATCAGCTGTTTCCGGTGGCGGCGCTGATTGGCTGTACCATCGGCCTCGGCGTGCT
>JALTPW010000303.1 GCA_026999335.1 Chromatiales bacterium | reverse complement strand
CGGCTGCTTCGCTGTCGGTTAACTCAGCCACCTGACCACTGTCCAGATTAAAATAAGTGTACTTGTTCTTCGGCTCGTCCGGCTTCGCACCGAATCCCCCCGCCGTGGCATCGAGTTGTACCGATCCCGTGGTATCGGGAAGCGGGTTGTTGTTTGGGGATGGGTCTTTGCTGTCACTGCCACAACCGGACAATGCGCCCAGCGCCAGCGGTGTTAACATCCATAGCAGGATTGATAGTTTACGTGATTTCATCTTTTATACTCCGGTTGTTGAATATTTTTCTATGATCTTCATTGCTCGATACGCAATCCTAGATAGAGCAAACGCGGCTTATACGGCCGAGCGTCATTGTCATCATTAGGGTTACGATACTCATTGGTGATGTTGTCGATACCGGCAAAAAGAGTCAGCCCTTCTACCAGTGGTTGATTGAACTTTATATCCCAGGTTGTCCATGCAGGGGATTGCACTAAAACATCAGAATAATCTTCCACCCACTCTTCACTTTGATATATACCGCGCAAGCTGAGACTGGTGCCCCAAGGCTTATACACATAATCCACACCTAACTTGACAAGCCATTCAGGAAGACCGGTGAGAGGTTTGTTTGTCTTCAGGTCTTCAGTTTCCAGATAGGTAATGCCACCGTTAACACTGAAGCTGGGGGAGAAACGATATTTAGCCGTTGTTTCTATGCCTTGAGTTATGGCGCGGGCGAAGTTCTGGTAATCAAAAATTCTCAGATCGGGGGTCGATTTATCGGGATTGATCCGTCTGTTAATGAGATTTTTTATGCGGTTGTGAAATAGGGTAATATCGGCGTGAAATTCACCCGGTCGTGCGAACTCAATGCCCAGCTGGTAGCTGTCGGAACTCTCTGGTTGCAGTGCGTTGTTGCCGAGAAGCATGTAAGGATCTGATGCAAGTTGACTGTGGTCAAAGATAAAAAAGCGTTCTTTCAGGTTGGGCACCCGGTAGCCACGGCCAATACCCATGCGCACATTGGTGATGACATCGGCAAACCAGTCTGGCGTATACATGGCGTTGATTTTGGGTGCAGCATAAAAGCCAAAATTGCTGTCATCCTGCACGCGAACCCCCGGCACGATTTCCCACTGTTCGCCAACAAATATATCGTCTTGCAGGTAGGCCTCAATGTTGCGTTTCTCTTCGCCATCTACTTCGGGGGCACGAATCTGGCCAGTCCCCTGGTATTGATTCATGACCTCCCTGCCGAGCAATAGCCCCGAAGTGAAAATGTGGTTCTCACCCCATGGCTGATCCCACTGCAGCTCGGCGCGATAAGTATCGATCTCTGCGGTGCGCTGCAGCTCTATCTCCGGGGTGGTGATG
>JALTPW010000302.1 GCA_026999335.1 Chromatiales bacterium | reverse complement strand
GTCTGGTGGGGCCGCCTGGTGTGGGCAAGACCTCGCTGGGTAAGTCCATTGCCCGTGCCACCAACCGCAAGTTCATTCGCATGTCGCTGGGCGGTGTGCGCGATGAGGCGGAAATCCGTGGCCACCGGCGCACCTATATTGGCGCCATGCCTGGCAAGATCGTGCAGAATCTGGCCAAGGTCGGTACCCGCAATCCGCTCTATCTGCTTGATGAGTTGGACAAGATGTCGATGGATTTTCGTGGTGATCCGGCTTCCGCCTTGTTGGAGGTGCTGGATCCGGAGCAGAACAGCACCTTCAACGACCACTATCTGGAGGTGGATTACGACCTCTCGGATGTGATGTTTGTCGCCACTGCGAACACCCTGAATATTCCAGGGCCACTGTTGGATCGTATGGAGGTTATTCGTCTGGCGGGCTATACCGAAGACGAAAAAATCAATATCGCCGAGCGTTATCTGGTGCCCAAACAGATCAAGTCCAGCGGCTTGAAGGATACGGAAATCCACATCAATGAGGCAGCGCTGCGGGATATCGTGCGTTATTATACGCGCGAAGCCGGTGTGCGTAATTTGGAACGCGAAATTTCCAAGTTGTGCCGTAAGGTGGTGAAACAAATACTGTTAGACCCGGATACCAAAAAGGTCAATGTTACTGCACGTAACCTTGAAAAACTGCTGGGCGTGCGGCGTTTCCGCTTTGGCCGGGCCGAGGAAAATGACCAGCTAGGTCAGGTGACGGGTCTGGCGTGGACCGAAGTCGGTGGTGATCTATTGACCATTGAGGCCGTTATGATGCCGGGTAAGGGCAAGCATATGGTCACCGGACAGCTGGGTGATGTCATGAAGGAGTCGATTCAGGCCGCCATGAGTGTGGTGCGCAGTCGTGCCCGCAGTCTGGGGCTGGGTTCGAATTTCTATACCGAGAATGACATCCATATTCACGTCCCTGAAGGGGCTGTGCCAAAGGACGGTCCCAGTGCCGGTGTGGGTATGTGTACGGCACTGGTTTCCATCCTCACGGGCATTCCCGTGAAAGCGGATGTGGCCATGACCGGGGAAATCACCCTGCGTGGAGAGGTGTTACCCATTGGCGGCCTGAAAGAAAAGCTGCTGGCGGCCCACCGGGGAGGGATCAAAACGGTATTGATCCCCGAGGAAAACACCAGAGATCTCGTGGATATTCCCAAGAATATCAAGCAGAGTCTGGATATACGTCCAGTCCGCTGGATTGATGATGTGTTAGCGGTTGCGCTCCAGCACATGCCCGATCCTTTGCCGGAAGAGAGTGCGACCGCAAAGCCCCGCAGCCGGGCCAAGTCTGGCAAAGGGAAGTCCATTCACACCCATTGAATCAAAGTGTTAGCGCAATAAATTAACAGCGAAACCACATGCTTCGGGCGTGAAAGCGTTGGAGTATGTGGTTTTTTGTCGGATTTGGCGCTTGACAGAGTGGAAGTGTGATTGGTATAAAACACCGCGAATTTTGACCAAGCGCCTACCCCAGGCGATTTTTTTTGCGGGCCCTCCCGTATTTTATAAAAACCACTAGATAGAGGTGACATTTGTGAATAAATCAGAATTGATCGACGCGGTTGCTGAAAGCGCTGATATTTCCAAGGCAGCGGCCAGCCGGGCGGTTGACGGAATGGTTTCAGCAATCACCAGTACACTACAGAATGGTGACCAGGTTTCCCTGATCGGTTTTGGTACCTTCCTGGTCAAGGATCGTGCCGCACGTACCGGCCGCAATCCTCGCACCGGCGAAGCGATCGAAATTCCGGCCGCGAAAAATCCTGTTTTCAAGGCTGGTAAAGCGTTAAAAGATGCCGTAAACTAGCGCGCCTTCACTAGGGTGCTTAGCTCAGCTGGGAGAGCGTCGCCCTTACAAGGCGAATGTCGGGGGTTCAAGTCCCTCAGCACCCACCACAGCAAGTTTTGGAGTGGTAGTTCAGTTGGTTAGAATACCGGCCTGTCACGCCGGGGGTCGCGGGTTCGAGTCCCGTCCACTCCGCCATTGAGTGCAAAAGGCGTTTCCGGTAGCCGGGAACGCCTTTATTTTTTTTTGTCTTATTTTAAGGCCATGCTTAATGACAGGTCGTGGCCTCTGGTTTTACACCCAGTTCAGAATCAAGGTTGATTTGTCTGTCGAGGAAAGCACAACGCGGAATCTGCGCTGGGTGTAAAGTTTTACAGGGCGAGACTTACTTTATTAGCGGTGCCCTGAAGTTTGTTTCGATCACCGGTCATATTAAAGAAAAATATCACATGCTGACTTTTATTCGCGAAAAGGTTCAAGGCTGGATTGCCTGGGTCATTGTTGGTCTTCTCATCATTCCTTTTGCCCTTTGGGGTATCAACGAATACTTTGGTACTGGCGGTGGCCTGGTTGCGGCTACGGTTAACGATGCCGAGATCGACCAGCGTGAATTTCAGCAGACCTTTTATGAACAGCGTGGCCGTATGCAGGAAATGCTGGGTGGGCAATATGACTCACGTATTTTTGATCCGCAGTTGAGGCAGCGGGTCATCAATGAACTAGTGGAGCGTGAGCTGTTGTTACAGAATGCGGACGCCATGGGCTATCGCGTATCCGAGCAGAATGTGGCCGCGACGATCCGTTCCTTTGAGTCATTCCATGAAGAGGGTGTTTTTTCCCCTGAGCTTTATCGCCAGCAGTTGAAGATCCAGGGGCAGTCACCCGCCAGCTTTGAACACCGCATCAGGCGCGCCCTGCTGGCCAGCCAGTTGCCGACGGGCATTGCGCAGACGGCATTGGTGACCGATGCCGAACTGGATGCACTTATCCGTCTGCAGAGACAGCAACGGGAAGTGGCCTATCTGACCCTGCCGATCAATCGTTACGAAGACGAATCCGATGCATCGGAAGCCGCTGTGGCTAGTTATTACGAGACGCACCGTGATCGTTATATGACGCCCGAAAGGGTGAGCGTGGAATATATCGAGCTGTCCGCCGATGAGTTGGGCGCCGATATCGAGCCTGGCGATGAGACGCTGCGTGAGTTTTACCAGTCCCGCCGTCAGCAGTTTTCGGTACCGGAGGAGCGCAGGGTACGGCACATTCTGTTGACTCTTCCCGAGGGTGCGGATGAGAGTGACGTCGAGGCGATACGCACCAAGGCCGAGGATGTGCTCGAACGTATCCGTGCCGGCGAATCTTTCGCTGCGCTGGCCGGAGAGCTGTCCGAAGATCCGGGTTCTGCTGACGCAGGTGGGGATCTCGGCCTGATTTCTCAAGGCGTCATGGAGCCTGATTTCGAGCAGGTGGCATTTGCGCTCAAGGAAGGCGATGTCAGCGAACCCGTGTTGACCTCCTTTGGTTTCCACATCATCAAGGTCGATGAGATCCGTGCTGGCGAGGCCAAGCCCTTTGAAGAGGTGCGTGATGAACTGCTGAGTGAGTACCGGCGTGATGAAGCGGAACGTGAATACTTCGATCTGGCCGATAAACTCACCAACATGGCCTACGAGACACCGGATTCCCTGACCGAGGTGGCCGAGGCACTGGGTCTGCCGCTGAAGGAAAGCGCCCTGTTTTCGCGTAATGGTGGCGAGGGCGTGTTCGCCAATCCACGGTTGGCGATAGCCGCTTTCAACGACGAGGTACTCAAACAGGGCTATAACAGCGAGCCCGTTGACGTAGGTGAAAGACATGTGGTGGTGCTGCGTTTGAAAGAGCACCGTCAGGCGGCACCGCTGCCGCTTGAAGAAGTGGCGGATGCCATCAGACAGCAGATCATCACCGAGAAGGCCCAGGAACGTGCGCAGAATGCCGCCACGGAATTAGTGCAACGCCTTGAGTCCGGCGCTAGCCGGGAAGAGGTCGCCAAAGAGGCGGATGCTGAGTGGCAGACGCCCGCCGCCCTTGAGCGCAATGCAACGACGGTGGATCCTGCCCTGGTGCAGGCGGTGTTCAGGATGCCTCGCCCTGCCGAGGGGGCGATCCGCTATGGCAGCGCAGCGCTGAGATCCGGTGACTTTGCCGTGCTGGTGCTGAGCCGTGTCATTGATGGTGATCTTGCCAATTTCGACAAGGCTGAGCGTGAAAACCTGCGCCAGCAGTTGGCCAACCTGCGTGGCGCGGAAAGCCGTCAGGCCATTCTGGACGCGCTGAAGGCCAAGGCGCGCATCGTCATTCAGCTCGACGAATCCTGATCGTCAACGAAAAGTTTATTTCCATTAACTTGGTCAAAACCACCGTCTTTAGACGGTGACTTTGATGTTCATGTTTTGACGCATGCGCGCTGATGACGTTAGTCATCAGCACCGAATGCGCTAACCCACCTACTTTAGTCGGTGGTAGTTTAGGCGTCCTGTGTTGCTAATGGCACTTACTTGGACTTGAGAGACTTGGTATACCGTCATTCCCGCGCAGGCGAGAATCCAGAGTGCAGGAAACGTCAAGCGCTCTGGATGAATCGCTCCGGCGAAAACCGGATCCCGATCTCTGGATTGCGGCTAAAAAACAGGCCGGAATGACGATAATCGCAGCGCCAAAAGTAGGCGCTTTTCTTAAAGAACCTACTTTTGGTAGGCGAGCTGCGGGGAATTTGACCCGAAGAAATTAAATGATTTATACAAGTGGCGCTCTGATTTAGTTTGTATTCGCCTAAAGCAGGGGTGCAAATTATATGACTTATTTGCTTTCTATTCCTCAGTGCCATTCTCCTGTGCTGCCTCTTTCTCAGGCAATAAGCTTCTCGTCAGTGGAGGCTGATCAGGCGTACTGAAATCGCCTGAAACAGTGTTTGTCTGTAG
>JALTPW010000301.1 GCA_026999335.1 Chromatiales bacterium | reverse complement strand
TTTCCAGCGCACTTCTCGCGGCGAGAGGGGGGGGAACTTGACCCCTCGATCAATCAACTGCTGTTTGACTTTTAAGGCCCAGCCGTAGGCGGGGTATTCAGGGCTGAGCAGGTTTTCAGAAAGTTTATCATGCACATCCCACGCGATATCAGCACGGCTTGAACCACGCGCTGCATAATCAGCACCTTGTTCGATCAAATAATATACGATTTCATACTTGTTTATACCCGCCGCATACAAAGCACTGTTACGGCTTGATCGATCCGTCAAATTAATATCCGCCCCAAAACGCAGCAGCATCTTGATCTGTTCGAGGCGATCGTTAGCGACTGCACCAAACATTGCGGGATGGCCATCGCTATCCACCGCATTAGGATCCCCCCCCCCCTCCAGCAGGATCAATAACATTTCATCGTCATTGCCACCAGCCATCATTGTGACGGGGCCATCTCCGTTCGGGTTTGTAAAATCCGGATCAGCGCCCAGTTTGATGGCCAGACGCATGGCGTCTTTGTCTTTTTGCATAATCAACCAGAGCAGCGGCGTAATCCCTTCGTCACCGTGCATATTCAGCGACACACCTTTCAGGTACTTGCGCGCCCGGGTTTCATCGCCTTTTTCAATGGCGCGAATCAGTTCAACCATGCCGGGTCTAAAAAAATCGGTGAGTTTCATTGTCTTTCCTGTGAGTCCGCAACTGGCCAGCAGGCCGAATAGCAGGCTGGCAGTTAAAGTCAGTGTTCTTTTAAGAATTGTCATGCTCAATCATCCTGTGCCAGCGGTGAGCATCTGGATATCTTCTCTCTTTTGCGCCTCTATCCCGGCCAGCACCTGATCCATGCCGTGCCGCGCAACAGGGCTGCCGCCGTTGACGCTGGGCAGGGTTTTCATCTCGCCCACCGCCTCGGGTAACTCGGGCAATGCCTTGCTCGCCAGATAGCCGAGTCCTGCGCCCACCAGACCGCCCGCCACCGCACCGCCTCCAGTACCCAGACCACTTAGCACAGTGTTGCCATGGCGCTGTGCGCCGGTCAGCACGTCACCTTCGACGGCCCGGGTCTGTATCAATTTGGCGGCGGCTTCATTACTCATGCCGCCTTTGCGGGCGGCGGTGTTGGGGTGCAGTCCGGCGGCATTGAAAGTATAACTTTTAACGCCCGTCACGGCCGTACCTGCGGATGCCAAGCCACCCCCCAGGGAATGGCCAACTGTGGAGAAATTTCTGCCCAGGCTCTTCTTGGTTATTCTAGCAAGGCGCATCGCCTGATCATATTGCGCTGTTTCCCGGCCTGCTCCTTGAGCAATATTGGCCAACCAATCCTGTTTCCCCGTCACGCCATTATTGGTACCCCGGTAGGTCA
>JALTPW010000300.1 GCA_026999335.1 Chromatiales bacterium | reverse complement strand
GCGTGGCCGGTATTGAATTTGTCCAGCAGCTTCTTGAAGGTCAGGTCGGCAACTACCTTGTACTTGCGATCAACGAAGGTGTATTCGCCAGTGAAATCGCATTTCCAGGCCAGCTTGCCACGGCTGCGTTTTTCCGTTTTCGGGTCGGAGAATTCCACCCAGATGCCGAGTGCCATGTCCTTGATCAGCTCGGCATACCCGCTATCGCACTGATCCCAGTCATCCCAGTCCATGGCCTGGGTGGAGGCGAGGATGATTTCTTCGATAAATTCATCGGCCGCGTCAGGGACTTCATTGGCCTCCGCCGCAGTGTCGACGGAATCCGTCGTTTGCGCATTTTCTGTGCTCGCAGGTACGTTCTGCATGGCGCCGATGCCACCACGTAGGCTGGCCAGGTGCAGTTCCTCGAGTTTGTCGAAGATCCGCTCGGTGATGGCGTGATCATAGGCGATCAGGGTCAGGCCGTCGCGCAGACCATTGAGGACGCGCGGAATGATGCGGATCAGGCTCTGTCGTTCGCTGACCACTAGCTTGGGTTGCACACTCCAGATCAAGTCATCAGCCACCTTCAGCGCCGTTTCCCAGGCGGTGCCTTCGCTGCCGTTATCGCGCAGATAGATGTGATTCAACACATCCTTCCAGGCATCGATGAGCAGGGCGCGGATAAAGGGCGGTATGCTCTGGCCTTCCACGCGTTGGCGGATTTCGCTGGCGACGGCGTCGCGCGCCTGCACCAATATCTCTTCCGCCAGACGGTTGGCCTCACGTTCTTCTTCGACGAAACGGGTGAATTCATCCAGCAGGGTGGCAAACAGTTCAGGATCGTCCTCGAATTCGTTGAGAATGCGGTCGACCACGTATTCCACCATCTGCAGGGTCGGGTTTTCTTCCCCGGCATCTTCCGCTTCGATGTCTTCGGCACCGATGTAAGCCAGCTCGTTGAGCAGTTGCCGGGCCGGATGGGTTTTTTTGGCGAAGAATTCCTTGTCGATAATGGCGACTTTGAGCAACGGGATTTGCAGGCGGGCGATGAGTGCCTTGATGCTGTCGGCGATGTGCGGGTCGTCGAGAATGAAATCGAACAGCATGCTGACGATGTCGATGGCATCGGTGTCGGCCTGGCCGATCTGACGATCCCCGCCATCATCCACCGCCTGGTTTATCGCCTGTGTCAGGCCGGTTTTGATCAGACTGGCGCTGAGGGGTTGATTGCCGTCTTGTTGCCCTTGCGCGAGTGCGGGCTGGCGGGTGAACTCGCTGTTGCCCTGCAGATTGGACAGGGCGCTGACGACGTCCTGCGGGGCGTAGTAAAGGGCGATGCCGCCAGCACTGGCTTCGCCGGTGGGCAGAGGCTCGCCCGGGGCGATGGGCATGCCGGTGGCCGGGGTCGCCCCCTCCATGGCGATATTGCCACCTGCTGCCAGTACTCCATCCGTGGGTACGGTTCCGGGGGTGCCAGTGAGCGTGCGGTGCTGGGAAAGCATGTGTTGCAGTGAGGTGAACAGGTTGCCGGTAAAGGCGGGGTCATCGGCCTGCCCAGCCGCCTCCTGCTGGGTCATGGCTGAGGCGATTTCGGCGATGATGTCACTCTCGCTACGCTGAGCCGTGGTGGCCTTTTCCGCCGATTTCTGTGCTGGTGTCTTGATGCGTGGCAGCACGCCCGCCGCAATCAGGTCGGCATTGATGGCGGTGTACATGTCGTCGAGTTGTTGCACGACGTGTTTGTCGAACAGTTTGTAGATGACCAGACGGATTTTAAGGTCACCGCTGAGTTCGTCTACGGCGGCCGTGAAGGCATGGCAGATGACATCCGGGCGCAGGGGGTTATTGTCCTTGTGGATTTCCTGGTCTTCGATGAGGAAATCGAGACGGGCGGTGAGGCCATAGAGGGCCTCGCGGTACTGTATTTCGGCGCTGGAGGCCATATTAGTCAGGGCCAGTGACTCTTCCAGCTGCTCATCGCCGACCAGGCCGACCTGATCCAGAGGGCCCAGCTCTTCCGCGTTGCCGTGCCGGGCGCCTGCTGTATCCAGTGATTCATTGAACAGCCTGTCCAGTTGCTTCCGGTAGGCATTGTTCATGGCGTCCTTCTTCAGGCGGGTTTCGCGCATGGCGTCGAAATACAGGTTTTGCAGCTGGTTGTTTTCGGCCTTGTCAGCAAGGGCGAACAGGCTGTCATCCACCTGACTGAAAAATTCCGGAAGGCATTTTTTCAGATGGTGTTTTGCCGTGCGTCGCGTTGCAATAACGAGTGGCGGCAGGGGCATAGGGGTCTCCTCGGAGCTGGAATGCCGCTTGGAATGAAAGTCGATGATATTGCGTTGTTCTGCCATAACCGGTATCCCCGGGTGAGGGTTTGCAGGGTGTGAGACTTATTGCCGCTCAGTCTGGAAATCTGCCGGACTTAAGGTCAGCGTAGCGGGCATGGCTGGAGAGTGAGGACAAATGGCCGTGGTTTTGCGGCGGATAGTGAGCCTACGCAAGGAAAAATTAGGGACATTTGGACGTCTCTCCCATCAGTACAGTTGATTATTCTTAAATCCGACAGGTTACTGATTTTGCTATCGGCGCCAGACCGTGCTGACGTAAGGGTAGAGGCTGTGATGGCGGTCACAGTTCATGGATTTGCATGGCTTGGCGTGACCTCGGTTAAGGTCTGTTGACGTTTCATGTTTATCACCGTTGAGCCTGAAAAAGCGCCAATCAACACCCAAAGTAGGCGTCCTGAGGCGACAGTAAGCGGTTTTCTTAATAAACCTGCTTTTGGTGGCGAGGTATGAGGAGCCCCCTGTGTCAGGAGAGAGGTTGGGTGGTTGCAAATGAACGAGAGCCTGCCCCGCGAGCGCAGCGAGTGCTTTGGGTACGGACAAAGCTACCGCATCCTGCTAACGCTCCTCGCCTCAGAGCGCCTACTTTTGGTACCTATATCATGTGGGCACCGAGTGGCGTGTCTGCGTTGTCAGTCGCTTGTGTAGAACAACAACATGCTACTCCTTTCGCCTTTTGCCGGACGAAAAAGCGGCTCCAACAGTGATGAAAATGAAGCGTCAACAGACCCTGGAAAGATGCGCCATGCCGAGACTGTTGCTGATTGATATGCCGGACTACGGGTAACCAGGAGGTGTATGGATATTATTCTACAGTGGCTTTGACGATCCTGTTTAGCGGTCGGTATGTGGCTGTGATATCCTGCCGCGCCGAGCAAAGAAATAGCTTGTTGAGCAAGGCTTCAAACTATAAAAGTAGGCACTTTTCTTGATCACTTGTGGTTATGGTCTATATTTTCACACATCTTCATGTAACGGAATTCGGTGGACAGAAAGGTGGTTGCTCGTGGCGGATAAAGAAAGGCAGTGTCTTGCCAAGAGCATGGATTGTGCCGATCCGGCTGACTATTTACTTCGTGTTGGCAGGCTGTCCGGCCTTTATTTACTGTAATGCCGGAGAACCGGAGTTCACCCACTATCTTGTGATAGTTACCATCGCAGCTGTGGCTGCAGTGACCCTGCTGGATTGCCGGGTCGGCGATGATGACTGGGAAAAACTGGAGAAAGAGTCCCGAAAGGCCGACTAGGTTGTCGGGCCGCTGCTACTCTGGTGTTACCTCGTAGAGAATACGAGGCATCTGTGTCAGCCGGGATATGAGTTAACATAGCGAAAAAAGGTGTGATTTGTCGCAATGGTCAAGAAAAAGCAGATTAAGATTAAGAAGCAGGTCAAGAAAAAACAGCTCAAGAGCAAGGAGGCGATAAAGAAAAAGGCTGTGGCTGAAAAGGTCATGGTGAAGAAGGTTGCGGTAAAGAAAAAGGTTGCAGTGAAGAAGACTGCGGTAACGAAGTCGAGGGTGAAGAAAAAGGCGGTTGCTACTTCCAGGAGGCTGGCTGCCAAAAGTGACAAGGGCTTGGGTCTGACCTACATCACGCGCATGGATCACGGCAATACACATGGTTGGTGGGTGCGTGTCTACAAGGATTCCAAGCCGGTTGAATCGAAATTGTTCTCTGATGGTGTGCATGGCGGCAAGTTGAAGGCCAAGAAGAAGGCACAGGATCATCGCGATTTGGTGGTGAAAAAGAACAAGATCGTGCCGGTGCACCTGCGCAAAACCCGTGAGCACAGTGTGGATAAGCGTTCTACCAGTGGTGTCGTCGGTGTTACACTGTCGGTGGCGGAAAAGGCCGGCAGCCTGCGTGTGCACTGGAGCGCCCGTTTCATGGAAAAGGGGCGGCAGCGCAATGTATCGTTTTCGGTGCGCAAATATGGTTATGAGGGAGCCTTCCGCAATGCGTTGAAGGTGCGTTTTGCCGCCATCGAACGCCCGATGCCGCGTGGCCTCAAGCCACCAGCGCCGTCAAAAACACTTGAGCGCTGGATGAAAAAGCAGAATATCAACCCGGATGTCAACCGCGTCACCCGCTGAGGTTCCTATCGTGATCGTTGAAAGGCACGCCTGTTTCAGGCGTGCCGTGTTTTTTTTAGTCCTGTTGATGCTGGTGTGTTTTGCGCCGGGCCTGGTCGTTGCTGGCGAACTGGATGAGGGCATGCTGGCCGCAGAGCAGGGCGACTATGAAAAGGCCTTGCGGGTATTCAGTCCACTGGCCGAGGCCGGTAATGCCGAGGCCCAACACAATCTGGCTATTTTATACCGGGGTGGTTACGGGGTTACAAAAGACCTGGACAAGAGTCGGCGCTGGTTCCTGCATGCGGCTGAGCAGGGTATTGCAGCCGCGCAGTACAACCTTGGCTATATGTATGATACGGGCGAAGGGGTTGAGCAGAGTGATCGCTATGCCTTTCTCTGGTACCGCAAAGCCGCTGAACAGGGGCACTCCCTGGCGCAAACCAATCTGGGTGTGATGTACGCCAATGGCAGCGGTGTGGCACAGGATCTGGATCTGGCCTATGTGTGGTTCAATCTTGCTGCTGCACAGGGCTATGCAGCGGCATTCCAGAACAGGCAGGTGCTCGCCGAGGAATTCACGGAAGAGAAACGGAAGGCCCTGCGTGTGTTGTCCCGCGAGTATTTTCAAAAGTATGTCATGCCATTCCAGAACCAGGGCATGATGCGCCGGCCCCGGCGCTGACATCTGGCGGAGTTCCTGATCTGTTGCCCATTATTCGTTTCGATTAAAGGTTAAAAACGTCGTCTTCAGGCGGCCGGATTTATCCGCGTTGCTTGCTGTATGGATTATTGAAGGTGATGCTGTAAATAGCGCTATTCCCGCGCAGGTTGGAATTCAGCATGTACGGCGAGCCCCTGGATGACTTGTTCTAATACAATTGTTGACGAACCACTAGTTGCTCTCGCAACGATTCAGCTGATTAATTTAGGATTATTCCCATGATCACAGGGCAGAGGGCATGATTTTCAATCATCACTCGCTGCGCTTCAATGCTGCTTTCAGCATTTTCGCCATGGGGGCACTCAGCATCGTGCTGGCGGTACTGGCGACGGAAATTTACCGTCAGTTTGCCATCGACAGTCAGCGCGCGGCGATTGAGCAGGTGATTGGGTTGCAGGTCGATGAAGTCCTTGATGATATGGGACGGGTCGTGCACAGCATGGGCCAGTCCCTGCAAGAAGATGCAGGCTTTCGGCGCGAGTTTCAAGCCCTTGATGTGACGGCACTACAGCGCCGTCTTGCCTCCCAATTCCATCAGTATTTTGTGACCGCCGGTATTCTGCGGCCCCAGTACATGGCTGTTTATGACCTGGATTTTAATCTTGTTACCGGGGGCATGGCTGATGGGCTGGATAGGCCGGTGACATGTAATGATTTGCGGCGACGGGCGGTGTCGCGGCAGGGGGCGTCGCGTCTGAAGAGTATGACTGAATTGTGTTTGCAGGTGGGGCGGGCACAGTTCAGCATGTTGATGCCGATAGGCGGGCTGAAGATTGGTGGTTATCTTGAGATCGTTGTGGATCCGGTGTTCAGTCTGCAGACGCTGGAGAGCGATCTGGGCATGCCGGTACGGATTACCCATGCCGATGGTTCGGCTGCCTATACCTCCAGCCTCTGGCCTGCCGATGCGCAGCGGCAGGGGGCCGTCGCCAGCTTCACGCTGGTCACTGTGGCTGGGGAGGAGGCGCTAACGGTATCACTGGCACAGGATATTTCCGCCTTTGAATCGCGTCTGGAGATGACACGCAATTCGCTGATTGTTGCCGTTACACTGCTTGGACTGTTGCTGGCGATGCTGATGCTGTACACCTTGAACCAGAATGCACTGGTGCCGTTGCAGCGCCTGGGTGAACAGCTGTGTAACATCCGTCGCGACAGGATGCAGTTGGGACAGAAGATTGTCGAGGAAGGTAATGTCGAGGTGCGTCTGCTGGCGCATGGCTTCAATGAGATGACCGACGAACTGAAGTCGCTTTATGACATGTTGCTGGCGCGACAGTACGAGTTGCAGTCGGAAATTCATGAGCGTGAGCAGGCACAGCAGGCATTGCAGCGTCACAAGGGTCAGTTGGAAGAGCTGGTTCAGCAACGTACTCTGGATCTGGCCCTGGCCCGCGACGCAGCCTTGGAGGCGAGTCACTCCAAGAGCCAGTTTTTGGCCAATATGAGCCATGAGCTGCGTACCCCGCTGAATGCAGTGATTGGCTACAGCGAACTGCTGATGGACAATGCCCGGCAGCGCGGAGAGGGTCGGCTGGCGGAGGATCTGTGTCGTGTACACACCGCCGGTCAACATCTGCTGAGCCTGATTAATGACGTGCTTGACCTGTCCAAGATCGAAGCCGGTAAAATGCAGCTGTTCGAGGAATGGTTTAGCATTTCTGATCTGGTCAATGACGTCGCCGATACGATTCAGCCACTGATCGACAAAAATGGCAACCGGCTGAGTGTGCGCTGTGCCGATAATGTCACCATCATGTATGCCGATGTCACCAAGTTGCGGCAGATTCTGTTCAACCTATTGAGTAATGCCTGTAAATTTACCCATAATGGTGCAATCGAGGTCAGTGTCTGGAGTGAGTCGAGTGGTGGCCGAACGGATGTTTCCGGACAGGTATTCTTTTCTGTCAGCGACACCGGCATCGGTATGCCCTCAGGGCAACTGGAGAAGATTTTTGAAGCCTTCAATCAGGCGGATTCGAGTACCACGCGTAAATACGGCGGTACCGGTCTGGGACTCGCCATTGCCCAGCATTTTTGTCAGTTGATGGGAGGTGGGATTCACGTTGTTAGCGAGCAAGCCAGCGGGTCAACATTTACAGTTATGCTTCCGCTAAGAGCCCCTCGCGATGATCAACTGTTCGCTGCCGGTGATGACACGCCGAGAGACGGTATTACCGCCTCGAGCCTGCGTCTGGCCGGAAAACGTAATGACAATCAGCATGAGCGACGCAAGCATATCAGCCGGGTGCTGGTGATTGATGACGACCTGGCGACACTGCATATCATGTCGCATTTTCTGTCATTGAAGGGTTTTGAGGTAAAGACGGCCGCCAGTGGTGTCGATGGCCTGACCCTGGCACAGGAGTTGCTGCCGGATGTCATTACCCTCGATGTCATGATGCCGGGCATGGATGGCTGGGCGGTATTGCGCGCACTCAAGCTGGCGCCCCGCCTGCGTGATATTCCGGTTGTGATGGTGACCTTGGTGGAAGAACGTACCATGGCAGAGGCGCTGGGCGCCGCTGGTTACATGTCCAAGCCCATCGACAAACTGCGCCTCTACGGCATTATCAACCGCTGTGTACGCGAACATGACGACCTGGCACTACCGGATTCCGGATCGGCATCAGAACAATAGATGACAATCTGCGGAGAGAAGGGTATGCCCATACTGGCCGGAGACATTGGTGGAACCAAGACCCTGTTGCAGCTGAAAGAAGCCGATGACGTATTGTTCGAGCGACGATTCGACAGTACGGCATTCGATACTTTCGATGCGTTGCTGGCGGTTTTTTTCGAGCAACTTGCCCACGAGGGGGTAGGGGGCGTGCGCGCTGGCTGTATCGGCGTCGCCGGCCCGGTGGACGGACATCTGGCTCGTGTCACCAACCTGCCCTGGCAGCTGGATGCCGATGCGCTGGCGGTTCGCTTTGGCATTCCCCACCTGCAACTCATCAACGATTTTCAGGCCGTGGGCTACGGCTTGGCGACGCTTGTTGACGGTGACCTGAAGGTGTTGCAGGTGGGGCAAGCGCGCGCCGGTGCGCCGCGGGCGCTGATCGGCGCCGGTACCGGGCTGGGTGAAGGCATCCTGGTGTGGGCCGAGGATCACTACGAGGTGTTGCCCTCAGAGGGTGGGCATGTGGATTTCGCACCCACCGACGAACATCAACGGGCGCTGTTGGCTTGGCTTAGCGAATGCCAGCCACGGGTCAGCTATGAACATATCGTTTCGGGGCCGGGGCTGGAGACTATTTATCGTTTTCATGCCGCACGGTGTGTCAGACAGGCATCAGCCCCGTTGCTTGCCGCGTTGGATCGTGGTGAGGGTGCCGTCGTCATTTCGCAAGCCGCAGAGCAGGGGGATGGTTTGGCTGCACAGACGCTGGACATGTTCATAAAAATCTACGGTGCACAGGCCGGCAATCTGGCCCTCACCTGTTTGGCGGCCGGTGGTGTCTACATTGCCGGTGGCATTGCTCCGCGCATGGCCGAGCGTCTGAGTAGCGGAGTGTTTATGGCTGCTTTCTGCGACAAGGGCAAGATGGGCGAGTTGGTGGCACAGTATCCGGTCTATCTGGTCATGAATCCCCGGGTTGGGCTTCAGGGCGCAGCTGAAGTGGCTGCGCGACTTTCCCCGTAGCGAGGCATTGTCCCCCTACAATCACCCCATGATTTACTGAAAAATTGTGGGTCTAAGGTTTGAGTTCAATCTCTTCAGGTCGAATGTCCCGCAGCTCGCCTACCAAAAGTAGGTTCTTTAAGAAAAGCGCCTATTTTTGGTAGGCGATTATCGTCATTCCGGCCGGTTTTTAGCCGAAATTCAGAGTACTTGAAATCCCGTACACTGCTGCTGTGGCGGCTTACAAGCAAGCCCAATGCCATGGCTCATAGGCAATTTTGTGGGTAATGTTTTTTGGATAAGAAAGACTGAAACCATAATTTATCCCATGCTGTTGTAGCCACTCAAATGCGATGGTTTGATCGAAATTTTCACAGAGGTCATCGATATCTGTTGTTGTCAGATCCAGTGCACACCCTGTATGGTGTTCGCTGTAACCTGGGGCGGCACTGAACCTTAAAATATCAGACAATTTTAAATTGTTTTCCATTTTTCTGAGAATGATATTGGCTTGATATTCAACGCTTCGAAATGCAGAAACAATGCATAAGTCAACATTATCTTTCTTTGCAAAATCTCGCATTTCATACCATTGGTTTGCTATTTTTGAAAACAATAGTTGAGGTCTACCATAGATATCTTTGCCTATATCAACTAAGTCCTGCTCTTCAATGTGAAGTGGCAAGGCATAATCAGTTGCGTACGACTCAGGTATGCCCAGCATACGATGTGTTTCTTTAATGCGCTTCTTATAGGCTGAAGGATCCACAAAATAATCTCATTGGTTGTTTTGTTAACCCGGCAACAATATATATCGTGTTCAGGGTTTCAAGAATGGTTCGGATCAAGGCACGGCTCGTCGCCAAGGGTGGTTTTTTTGTCAAGAGCCGCAACGCGGAGATTGCACCAAAATTTCGCCAGTATACGCAGAAATATCAGGTGATCTTCGTCATCTTTAAAGATCGACTCTTGCCGATCACCTCGTGCAGTCAGATGGTAGAGGGCGTCGGGAAATTCAATGCGGAGGGATCTTGTCATAGAGTTTAGCCTATATTACTTGTGCGGGTGCAGCAATGGGAAAACTGGCTGTATGACGTTCATCGCTCTCCATTACCCACAAATATTTACCGCCACAATTTATTGTAAATATTGAAGTATTATGTGAATAATTAGGCCATTTCGTTGTAAATACGGTTTCATCATCGGCAATGTTGGATCATATACACATAAAACCACTATCGGTTTAGCCTAATAAATAGCAGAAAATTTATAATATATTGATATGACTCAAAAAGATGTGGGTAACGGAGAGCGTTCATCGTGGTGGGCTGGGGGTGGCGGTTAGATACCCCCGACTACCCGGTTATGTGCCTTTCGATAGTTCTAATTTTGGTTTTTTCTGGATTATAAACATTGCTATAATTATCAGCAACATTCCAGGCAAAGTGATCAGTTCAAATTCGTCCATCCCAACCGAAATGCTAATTAAAATCACAAATATTGGTGTTAAAAAACCATATGCAGCGACTTTAGTGGCTCCTATTTTGACGATACACAATTGCAACAAAAAGAAAGTAATTAAGGTTGAGAATAATGACAAATACAAAATTCCTCCGTAAACATTCCTTTCGATATTGTGCCACTCAATGCTCAAAATACTCTCTGCTGATATAATTAAAAGCAAGCCTGACCCCAAAAAAAGAACCCAAAATGTCATGATTTCCATAGGTTCTCCACTATAGAATTTTTTGACCAGCGGATTGTAGAGGCCAAGGAATAGGCAACCTAAGATAAATATAAAATCACCATAATTTAATTTAAGGCCAATTAGTGCGCCATAATCTCCTCGAAAAACAATCCAAAGTGCGCCCAATGTTCCAAGAAATAAGCCCAATGAACGGAACTTATTAGTGATTTCACGATTGATAAATAACGCATATACCGCAGTTATTGCAGGAACTAAAGTATATAGCGCTCCGGTGTTAGTAACGCTTGTGTATCTTAAGCTTTCAAACATGCTCCAAAAAAATACAACTAACGGAATACTCAGGATAGTGTAATGAATAATTTTTTTAGACGAGGGAAATACAAGCCCATTTTTGATGAATACATACGGCGCAAATAAGATGGCAGCAAGCAAAAACCGAACAAACATCATGACCGCAGGGGGAAGTTCATTGGTTATTGCCGCGCCGACGGGAAACGAGCTTGCCGCCAGTATTATCGTTAACAGCATTAATCCATGAGCATTAGTTTTTGGATCTGTCACTAACCTGCCTTTTATTTTCCAGTTTCTTGTTAATGTCTTGGCGCATGACCTTTGCCGTTGACGGGCACAAGTTACTAAATTGCTTTGTGTTGACGATGGCCTCCGGTGTCTCTGACCTGTTTTTGACGGAAAAACCTAAATTTTTGAAATATTCTTCCGCCGTTTCCGTCAATAAGTATAATATATTTACACCTCTATCATACGCCCCGCCTTCAAGAATAGTGAGTATTTTTCGGCTAATTCCTTTGCCTCTGTATTCTGGAATAACTGCGATAGAACGTATCAATCCCAATGCACCGTAAATTTCAATTCCCCCTGTCCCAATAATTTTCCTCTCCTGTTCTGCGACAATGAAATTATCTACATGGCTATCACAATCCTCAGTGGGTAAATTGCTCTGCTCTAGAATTTCCTTTATATCTGCCAAATCTTTTTTTTCTGCTGCCCTATATTTCATGTGTTTATGGAGTCCTAATATTTTGGGTAGCTGCGCGAAGCATGAGTGCCAGCCTGATTCAATGGTGTACGCCCAACATGGGCTAAATTGATAGGGTGTAAATCTCCTGTAGAAAGTACTTCCGTTGTTCCTCATAGAAACGATTATAACGTTTATGCGCGGGATAGACATCCACCCAAGGGAGAAGCAGCAATAGAATGGATATTACTGACCAGCCTGCCAGTAGAAAGCTATGAAATAGCGGAAGCCATTATTGGCTGATATTGTGCCGGCTGGGAAATTGAGATTTATTTTTACGTATTAAAACAGGGTGCCAGATTGAACCACTAGAGACACAGATAAGCGGCTACTGAATTGCATCGACATCTGCATGATTATAGCTTGGTGTATACATACTACCCAGGCACTCTTGAAGGATACCGTTAAAGATTGAAACTACTTTGTTTATTGGTAGAAGATCCAACAAGGTGTATCCATTAATACCGACTTGTTAATACGGTCACTATGCAGAGTCGCGAATGGCCAGACATTCGTTGTGACATACTGTTTTCAGAAAAAGAGTGGAAAACCATCTACTTAATGAACAAGAAGACAAAACCACCTAAAAGTCACCCTCGCTGAAAGAAACCAGTCAAATGCTGGCGCAGTTAGGCGGTTTTTTGGCAAGGAAAGGTGATCCTGGTATAAAGAATATTTGGCGTGTCTATCGTGCCGTGCATAAGTATGTAGATGCACTTGAGTGTGTAGAAATTGTATTCTGATTTGTGGGTAACGGAGAGCCTTATTCATTATGCATTATTGCCCCA